>CANQUA010000078.1 GCA_947626915.1 uncultured Lachnospiraceae bacterium | reverse complement strand
GGCGGTGACGTTCGGCAATCTGCTTCTGGCCGTAGAGGGCGTAGGCCCTGGAGGTTTCATTCAGCACGCAGGGGTAGGAGCCCAGCCGCAGGGTGCCGCCGATGTCTTCGATCCCGTCCTGCTCCGGCATCAGATGGATCACCGGGTTGGTGGTGGAGGGGTCCAGTTCCACGCTGTGGGCGTCGGTCAGGCCCAGGACATTGCGGGAAAATTCGACGATAGCCAGCTGCAGGCCCAGGCAAAGGCCCAGAAACGGGACCTGGTGTTCGCGGGCGTAGCGGATGGCGTAGATTTTGCCGTCGATGCCCCGGTCGCCGAAACCGCCGGGCACCAGGATGCCGCTCACGTCCCCGAGAAGTTCGTCCACATTCTCAGGCGTTACTTTTTCCGAATCGATCCATTTGATATGCACCTGGGTATGGTTGGCCACGCCGCCGTGCTTCAGGGCTTCTACGACAGAGATATAGGCGTCGTGGAGCTGGATGTATTTGCCGACCAGCGCCACGGTGACTTCTTTCTGCGGGTTCTTCCAGGCGTGGATCATGGCGCGCCAGTCTTCCAGATCGGGCGGCGGGCAGGGGAGCGCCAGACATTCGCAGGCGACCTCCGCCAGATGCTCGTCCTCCATAACCAGCGGAACTTCATAGAGCACTTCCACGTCCAGGTTCTGGAGCACATGGGTCTTGGGCACATTGCAGAACAGGGCGATCTTGGAGCGGATGCTGTCGTCTAACGGATGTTCGGTGCGGCACATGATGATGTCCGGCTGGATGCCCATTCCCTGCAGATCCTTGACGCTGGCCTGGGTGGGCTTGGTCTTCAGTTCGCCGGAAGCTTTCAGATAGGGCACCAGGGTTACGTGGATCAGCATCGCGTTGTTCGGGCCGACTTCCCGCATAAACTGACGAATGGCCTCGAGAAACGGCTGGCTCTCGATGTCGCCGACGGTGCCGCCTACCTCAATGATCGCAATCTCCGTATCCTCAGTGGAAAAATTGCGGTAAAACCGGCTTTTTATTTCGTTTGTGATGTGGGGAATAACCTGGACGGTGCCGCCGCCGTAATCGCCGCGGCGTTCTTTGTGCAAGACGCTCCAATAGACTTTTCCGGTTGTGACGTTGGAATTTTTGGTGAGATTTTCATCGATGAATCGTTCGTAGTGGCCTAAATCGAGGTCGGTTTCAGCTCCGTCGTCGGTGACGAAAACCTCGCCGTGCTGTACGGGATTCATGGTGCCTGGGTCGATGTTGATGTAGGGGTCAAGCTTCTGCATGGTGACCTTATAGCCGCGGGCCTTTAAGAGACGGCCTAGGGATGCGGCGGTGATGCCTTTTCCCAGTCCGGAGACAACGCCCCCTGTGACGAATACGTATTTAACTGGCATAATCTGAACCTCCCATAATATTGGTTACAATCACGCGCGCCGCCTGTCCGGGCGCGCGTACGCCATTCCCAAAATAAAAAAACAACGCAGTCATTATACTACAATTCCCGCTGTAAAATCTATACATTTCCGGGATTTTTTTTAGTTTTTTATAGTATTTTTATAGTCTCTGTTCTTGATTTATGGGGAAACTGAATTTATAATGGAAGATGGCGTTATTGTGTGCAGGCGCACGAAATGGGGCCGGCGGGAGCAAAGGAGGTATACGCGCAGACGAACATGCGGCCGGAGTGGAACGCGCAGACAGGAATCGGACGGCCGCGGCGCGGAAAGAACGAACAGACAATATGTTGGGAGAACTAAGTTATGAATGATAGAAACGGAAATAATCAACAGGGGAAAGGGCCGAATTACAGTCAGATATTCGGTATTATACTGACGGCCGGCCTGATCACGCTTATGGTCGTCATGATGATGAGCAATTTTATGAACCGTCAGACGACAGTACCGTACAGCGAGTTCCTGGATTATCTGGAGGCGGGACAGGTAGAGAGCGTCACGATCGAGGGAAGCAGTATTTATTTTACTTTGAAGAGTGAGCGCGCGATGCCCAATCTGGCGCTGACGTATTCGACGGTGCGCATCGAGAGCGGCGACCAGCTGACGCTGCGGCTGGAGGGCGCCGGAGTCACCAATTATGAGCAGATCGAGCAGAATACGGCGCTCTGGAGCATCGTCAGCACGGTTTTGATGTTTGGGGCCCTGATTTTCCTTATGAATATGATGATGCGCCGGATGGGCGGCGGTGTCATGGGCGTGGGCAAGAGCACGGCTAAGATGTATATGCAGAAGGAGACCGGCGTCACGTTTATGGATGTGGCCGGTCAGGACGAGGCGAAGGAGTCCCTGGTAGAGATCGTGGATTTCCTTCACAATCCGGGCCGTTATACCCATATCGGCGCGAAGCTGCCGAAGGGCGCTCTTCTGGTGGGACCGCCCGGAACGGGCAAAACACTGCTTGCGAGAGCGGTGGCCGGCGAGGCCCATGTGCCGTTTTATTCTCTGTCCGGCTCTGATTTTGTGGAAATGTTCGTGGGCGTGGGCGCGTCCCGCGTCCGCGACCTGTTTAAGCAGGCGCAGGACAACGCTCCCTGCATCATCTTTATCGATGAGGTAGACGCCATCGGCAAAAGCCGCGATTCCCGCTTCGGAGGCGGCAACGACGAGCGCGAGCAGACGCTGAACCAGCTTTTGTCGGAGATGGATGGGTTCGATTCCTCCAAGGGTCTGCTGGTATTGGCGGCGACCAACCGGCCGGAGATCCTGGACCCGGCCCTGCTGCGACCGGGCCGTTTTGACCGACGGATCATCGTCGACAAGCCGGATCTGAAAGGGCGCGTCAACATTCTGAAGGTTCATGCGAAGAATGTGGCGCTGGATGAGACGGTGGATTTAGATGCGATCGCGCTGGCGACTTCCGGCGCCGTGGGTTCTGATCTGGCGAATATGATCAATGAGGCCGCGATCCTGGCGGTGAAAAACGGCAGGCAGGCGGTGAGCCAGAAGGACCTGTTTGAGGCAGTGGAAGTGGTTTTGGTCGGCAAGGAGAAGAAAGACCGGGTGCTGAGCAAGGAGGAACGCCGGATCGTTTCCTACCATGAGGTGGGACATGCGCTTCTGAGCGCCCTGCAGAAAGACGCCGAGCCGGTGCAGAAGATCACGATTGTTCCCCGTACCATGGGCGCGCTGGGCTATGTGATGCAGGTACCGGAAGAGGAGAAATTCTTAAATTCCGAAAAAGAGCTGAGGGCCATGCTGGTGGTCAGCCTGGCCGGGCGGGCCGCTGAGGAACTGGTGTTTGATACGGTGACGACGGGCGCCGCCAATGATATCGAGAAGGCCACCAATATCGCCAGAGCCATGGTGACCCAGTACGGTATGTCGGAAAAATTCGGGCTGATCGGACTGGCGACCCAGGAGGATCAGTATCTGAGCGGCCGGACGGTGCTGAACTGCGGCGAGGCGACGGCGGCTGAGATCGACCAGGAAGTGATGCGGATGCTGAAAGAGGCCTATGCGGAAGCAAAGAGGCTTTTAAGCGAGAATCGGGACGCGATGGACAAGATCGCGGAGTTTCTGATCGAGAAAGAGACCATCACCGGGAAAGAGTTCATGGAGATTTTCCGCCGGATCAGGGAGAACCGGAATCCGGGAGAGCAAAAGAATGCGGAAGTTCCCGCCGTCGGCATGACCTGACAGGCGGCGGGGTATTCTTTTTTCAAAAAATCATTCCGGAATTGAAGGACCGGACGGTCCCCATTCAGTTTTTAAGCGCTGTAATGGGGACCACAAACACGCCGTCCGGCCGCCGGTAAGCGGCTTTCGAAAGGCCGCAGATCACGCACAGTACATCCGGAGGATGCCCTTTGGGATCTTCGGAAAATTCCTTCCGAAGTTTCAGAAGCCCCTCCGCGGCGCTTCGCCGTCCAGTACCAGATCCGGCGACTCTCCGCCAGCTGGCGGTTCTGGAAATTCCCGACCGGGTGCCGATGAAGATTTCGCTTCGGCTGTGATGGGCGGACGTCCATGTTTTGCCGCACCATTTGGGGCCCTCCACGCAGACTGCGCCGAAGGCCGATAAATATTTGTCCGGCTTTGGGTCAATAATACGTGGTATAAAATCTTCTTTTTTCATGTCAGCTCTCTCCTCTGATCTTATATATACCAATCCGACAGATTTTACAAGTTCAACCCGATAGATTTTGGATTTTCAACCCGACAGATTTTTAAATCTCAATCCGATAGATTTTGTATTTTCAACCAGACAGATTTTGCAAATTCAATCCGACAGATTTCTGCAAAATAACCCGGCAGTTGTAGCGGTCAGGAAAAGTAGACCGCAGAAAACAGATGGCCCGGATCATATCCGGGCCAAATCGTTCTTCAGCTGTTTTTGTCCTTACAGCTCCGCGGGTTGTTTGGCAAACGGAAGCGGCTGATCGCAGAATACGTCGTCCAGATCGGAGACATTGCAGACCTGGAACAGGAACACCTTGCCGAGTTTGGAATTGTCGCAGAGAAAATACTTTTTCGTAGCGCGGCTCAGCATGGCCTGGCGCAGCTCCGTCTCTGACTCCGAGAAGTCGGTGATTACGCCGTCTGCGGTCAACCCCTGGGAGGAGAAGAACATGAAATCCGCGTGCATACCGGAAATGGTCCGAAGCGCGATGGCCCCGCTGAAGGCCAGGGAATTATTTACCAGTCTTCCGCCCGTGCCGTAAGCCTTGATATGCCGCTGGGAGAGCGTGGTCAGCGTCCGGATACCGTTGGTGATCACGGTGACATTCTGCTCTGGCGTCAGGTAATTGGCTATATGTGAGGCGGTGGAAGAAGCATCCAGGAAAACGGTGCTGCCCCGCGTGATCAGTTTCGCGGCCTCCTTCGCCAGATTTGCCTTGATATCCCCGTTGAAATTTTCGCGGATGTCCAAAGGTACGTCGCGGTTGGAGTGGGAAACGATGGAGACGCCGCCGTAGCAGGTGCTGACGACGCCGTCCTGTTCCAGCTTGCGCAGATCGCGGCGGACCGTTACCGGCGCGACGTAGAGGGTTTCGGCCAGGTGTGCGATGCTGCAGTATTTTTCTTTCTGAAGAATGGCAATGATCTGGTCAAGACGTTCGTTTTTGATCATGAAAGTAGTCCTTTCTGTTTGACTTTAAACCGGTTTATGCGTGATTCCCTGCCGGGGAACGGCTTTACAGAGAGTTTGTTTGTCCTTCAGGGATCATTTTACGTTTATTCTACGGACAAAGACGGGGTTTGTCAACAGAGAAACCGATATTATCCCGGAGATATGCAACAGTTCGCCGCGCTATTCGCAAAGCCGCGTTTACGCGCTTTCCGTCGCTGCGCGGCTGGCTTTGCTCATAAAATGGCGCTCCCTCAGCCGCCGGACAGGATGGGAAATTCGTGCAGGCACGATTTTCCATCAAATCAGGCGGCTGGCTGAACGGTTACGGATCTATTCCGTTTGGAATGGAAATGATCGTGCCTGTGAGTGAAATAGAATCACTATGTTCTTTCTTGTCCGTTTTTGAATCATATTATGGACTGCTTTGTCGATTTCTCAATTACTATGACAATAACATAAATAGCATTGATTTATCTAAAAATTTGTGATATATATAATTTAGTGAATCACAAAAACACAGGTCATTCTGCTACATTGAAAATTGAGAACCATTTTCCAGCGTCAAACCTTACAGGCAAAATGAAAAAGGCTGGGAACGAAAAACGGATGTTTCCGGAAAACGATGCGCGGAGGTTCTTTTTTTGTACCTTTTTTTGGGGAAAAGTGTTCCGATTTTGTGTTTGAGATGTCCTTTTTTGGATTATTCCGGCTGCATTTTACAGGAAACAGAATGATCCGGATGCTGAATCGAATGCGGAAGAATGGTGTGGGAATGGAGGAAGGCATAGACTATGAAAGCGATTCTGTGTTATGGTGATTCCCTTCGGTCAGGAATCCGTGAAAAAGTTCGGGCGACTGGCGGAACATGATAAAGCCCTGGCGGAACGGACCGGCTGCACGTTCCTGGACGCGGCTCTTGTGACAAGGGCCGGGAAGGACGAACTGCATATGGACGCGGAGAGCCATAGAGCGATGGCGGAGGCTGTCGCCGCGGCCGTGAAAGATATTTTATAGAAGGAGGTGAAACGGGAAAACTGAGAAGAGGGTTATTGTGGATTCTGTAGACTCAAAGATGTCCGGCCTGTCTTCCGGCATGTTTTTGACAATATGGCGGGTATGAAAAGGGAGGGCCAAGGTATGACCGACAATTTATTTTTAGGTATGAGGAGGGTAAAAATGAAAAGTAAGAGATTGACAGCGTTAGCATTGACGGCGGCAATAGTGGCAACGATGACAGGGTGCGGCGGTAAAACGGATACAACGCAGACTACGGCAGCGGCGACGACAGCGGCAACCACGGCAGCAGCAACGACAGCGGCTCAGGCAGAGACGGGGTCACAGGCCCCTGAAACGACGGCGGCAGACGACGGATTTTCTTATCCGATGGAGCCGGGAGACAAACTGACAATTTGGTGGCCCCTTGATACGGTGATCGCGGCCAGGTTCTCCAACTATGGCGATTCCCATCTGGCGAAAAACTGGCAGGCGCAGACGGGAGTAGAGCTGGAATTCCAGCATCCGCCGGTAGAACAGCAGAGCGCACAGTTCAATCTGATCATGGCGGACGGAGACTATCCGGATATGATGTTCTATAACTGGCTGGGCTTCAAGGGCGGTCCGGAGACGGCGATCAAAGACGGCGTAATCCTGGAACTGAATGATATATTTGAGCAGTATTGTCCGAACATCATGAAATTCCTGGCAGAACATCCCGATATCGATCGCATGATCAAGACAGACGACGGAAGATATTATTGTTTCCCGTGGTTCCCCAACGTGGGCGGGGAAGGCTATGAGATCCTGGAGCATACCTGGGGGCCGATGATCCGCAAGGACTGGCTGGATGAGCTGGGGCTGGATATCCCCGTGACCATCGACGACTGGACTGAAGTCCTGACCGCGTTTAAGGAGAAGAAAGGCGTTAAGGCCCCATGGACGATCTGGTGGACAGGAACTTCCGCGAAGCGGTACGATCCGTTCCTGTGCGCGTACGGTCAGATCCTGCAGCAGTATGTGGGCACAGACGGCAAGATCCATCTTTACTATGGAGAAGACGGTTACAGGGATTATCTGGCGCTTTACCATCAGTGGTATGAAGAGGGACTTCTGGACGTAGACTTTGCCTCGGTATCGAGAGAGGATATCAATTATAAGATTCTGAACGGGGAAACGGGCTCCACCAGCATGTGGTCAGGCGTGGATATGGGCAACTGGTACTCGATGAATACCGATCCGAACTTCGAACTCGTAGCGACTCCATGGCCGGTCGTACATGAAGGAGATACGCCGGAATTCGGCGCCGCGACCGTGGCTTATACCGGCCAGAACTGCGTGGCGATCACTACGGCCTGCAAGGATGTGGAGCGTGCGGCCAGGATGCTGGATTGGTGCTATGGCGAGGAAGGACATCTGGCGATGAATTTCGGCATCGAGGGCGAGTCCTATGAGATGGTAGACGGTTATCCGAAGTTTACGGATCTGATAGTGAACAATCCTGAAGGACTGACGATTGCGGAAGCGCTCTGCGATTATTCTCTGGGAACGACCAGCGGTCCGCTTGTGGTGGATCCAAGGCTTTTTGAGCAGTATTACACCATAGACGCTCAGAAAGAGGCGGCTGCGATCTGGAAGAATAACGGGGCCGTTCATGTGAAGCCTCCGTATACGATGACTGCGGAGGAAAACAGCGAATTCAGCAAGCTGAACGGCGAGATGAGCACCTATGTGAAAGAAATGACGATGAAGTTTATTTTGGGAACGGAGAGCCTGGATAACTGGGATACCTATGTGGAGAATCTGAAAGCAATGGGCCTGGAGAGGGCGATCGAGCTGAACCAGATCGCGTATGAGCGCTATCTGAACAGATAAATGCTTCCGGCAGCGAAGAAAGCTTGAAAAAGGGAACAGGGAGGCTGCGGTCCCGGTCGGCAGATGGGGCGGCAGCTTCCCCCGATATGATAGTTTGCATAGATAGGAGCAAGGTATGAAAGGGCAAAAAAGAAGTTTCTGGGCGCGGGCCAGAAAAGACTGGATACGGAACCGGTCTTTATATTTCCTGATGCTGCCCCCGATTTTATTTTATATCCTGTTTCACTATAAGCCGATGTATGGGGTGATCATCGCTTTTAAAGATTATAGTCCGACAGTAGGAATCGCGAAGAGTCCCTGGGTCGGATTGGAGCATTTTAAGCGTTTTTTCTCCAGCGTTTATTTTGGACGTCTGGTTCGGAATACATTTCTTCTGAATGTGTATAACCTTCTGTTTGGTTTTCCGGCGCCGATCATACTGGCGCTGCTTCTCAATGAAGTCAGGAGCAGGCGCTTCAAGAATGCGGTTCAGACGATCACCTATATGCCGCATTTCATCTCCCTGGTCGTCATAACCGGTATCGTGAAAGATTTCTGCGTGAGCACGGGGATCTTTAACGATGTGGTCGCCCTGTTTGGCGGAGAAAGAACAAACCTGCTGATGAATCCCGGCCTCTATCGGAGCCTGTATGTAGGTTCCGGCATCTGGTCCGGCATCGGCTGGGGGTCCATCATCTATCTGGCGGCGCTGGCGGGCGTTGACAGTCAGCTTTATGAAGCGGCCTCCATCGACGGAGCGGGGAAATGGAAACAGCTGATCCATGTGACGCTCCCCTCCATATCGCCAACCATTATTACGATGCTGATTCTGCGGATCGGGCAGCTGATGAGTCTGGGATATGAGAAGACCCTGCTTCTCTATAATTCGGCGGTCTATGAGACGGCGGATATCATCTCGACCTATACATACCGGATGGGTCTGGGCAATCAGGAATGGAGCTATTCGGCAGCAGTGGGTCTGTTTAACTCAGCGATCAATATCGTCCTTCTTTTGGCGGCGAACCGGATATCCCGGAAGTACACGGAAACCAGTCTCTGGTAGGAAGGAGGGAAACGCATGAAAACGGCTGTAGTGAAAACTGCGATGAAGGTGAAACGATCGCGGGGCGAGAGGATATTTGCGGTATTTAATTATATTCTGCTGACGATTCTGGCGTTCGTGTGTCTGTATCCGGTGTGGCATGTGCTGATGGCGTCTTTCAGCGACGGGAATATGCTGGCCCGCCACCGCGGCCTGCTTTTCTGGCCGGAGGGCTTTTCCCTGGAGGCTTATGCCAGAACGGCCCAGAATCCGTCGATCATGACAGGATATCTTAACACACTTTTTATATTGGTAATAGGAACTTTTCTGGATGTGGTGATGACCTCGATGGGAGCTTACTTCCTGTCGCGGGAGAGGGTTATGTTTAAAAAACCGATCATGCTCATGATCACGTTCACGATGTTTTTCGGCGGAGGAATGATTCCTTTTTATCTGACGCTGAAGGATCTGCATCTGACCGGAACACTCTGGGGGCTGATCTTTCCGTTTTTGATCAACACCCACAATTTGATTATCCTGCGGTCTTCGTTTCAGGGGATTCCGGCCAGCCTGATCGACGCGGCGCAGATCGACGGGGCCAGTCACCTGAAGATTCTTTTCATGGTGGTGCTTCCGCTCTCGAAAGCGATCCTGGCCGTCATGGTGTTGTACTACGGCGTCGGGATCTGGAATTCCTGGTTCTGGGCCACGGCAATTTTGCGCAAGCATGAGATGTATCCGCTCCAGGTGGTGCTGCGGGAAATCCTGTCGACGAATGCGGCTTCGATGTCTACCGATTCAGGCGGCGATTCGTTTTCTGTCGGAATGACGATCCGGTATGCCACGGTTGTGGTCAGCACATTCCCGATTCTGTGCATCTACCCGTTCCTGCAGAAATATTTCACCAAAGGGACGATGGTCGGAGCCGTGAAAGAATGATTTTGGGCGCGGAATACCGGTGTGCGGAGGGATAGACATATGGGGAAAAAACTGGTAAGATTTATAGGTGTTCTGCTGGCGGCGGCAGTTCTGTCCGGCTGCCGGAGCACGCAGAAAACCGAGACGGTCGGTACAGCCGCAGCGTCTGCGTCTGAAGAACCGGAACCGACGGCGGAGGTGAAGTCAGCCGCGGAGGATGCGTCTGATCAGGCGTCGGAGCCGGGCATTGTCGAAACAGGCTGGCATTTTGGCTATGTTGGATCCGACATCAACCCCAATGGTTTCGTTAATGCTGTCAATCCAAACGGTACGAATTATTCCTATACGGATGTGATTGAGCTGGGACCAAAGGGAACGAAAGTAACGTTCAGCGATCCGGGCGCGGGGATAACCACAAACAACGCTTATGTGGTTTCCTCCTGGACGAAAAAGGGAAACGAGTGGGTTTTAGACACGGACGGAGTGAATATTGCCGGAGGATGGGGACTGGTAGCAGAGCAGAAACCCGGAGAGAGTGCTTATACCTATACGTATATTTCTTCGCATGATAATGAATGTATCCGTTTTTGCTATAATTCCGGCCAGAAATCAGCGGATGGCCAGATCGATTATCCGGTAATTTACAGGTCTCAGACGGATGAGGCGGGCACCGTGGAAGCGTTTCTCTCCCTGAATGAATGGATAGCGGCGGACCGGCAGCGGACGTATTATGAGGAATTGGAGGGGAAAACCATCAATTTCCTTGGCGACAGCTATTTTGCAGGATACAGATTGTCTCCTCAGATGGTGTGGCCGGCGTTTCTGGCGGCAAAATATGATATGGTCTATAAGAATTACGGCATCAATGGCGCTACTATTTCGGATTATGTGACCAATAACAAACCGATGACAGGCCGTTATGCCGATATGGAGGACAATGATCCGGATATTGTCGTGGTGGAAGGCGGGCGCAATGATTATAAGCTGAACGTTCCTATCGGAGAGGATGGGAGTACGGACACCAAAACCTTTAAAGGCGCGCTCAGAACCGTAATTGCCGGTCTGCAGAAAAAATATCCGAACGCGCAGATTATCTGTATCACCGTGTGGGAAATCGGCGGTACGGCCAATGAAACCGGAGCAGTCTGCAGCGATTATGGAAAAGCGATGATGCAGGTGTGCGAGGATATGGGCGTTTCCTGTATCAACGCGATGGATGCAGAGGATATTGGAGTGGATATGACGGACGTCAGTTTCCGGCTTCAATATTGCCTGGGGATTAACGATATCAGTCATTTGAATTCAGAAGGAATGAAACTGGCTTTTCCGGCGTTTGAGAGGCATATCGCAGAGCTTTATTCGGAGGGCGGACCGCTGCGGACATCGGAGGAGGAGATCGGATATCCGGCCGATTTCTCCGATCAGGAGGCGGTGGAGAAGTTTCTGGCGTCGGAGGATTTTTTGGAAAAGCTGCCGAAAGTTTCGCTGGAGCCTCTTTTGGAGGATGGCTCGGATTTTATGATAGAGCGGATCCTCAACGGGGATGGTTTATATAAAACAATGCAGGGCGGATGTACCGACGGAACCTATGTGTATCTGGCGCTGAACGGTCCCAAGATCGTGAAAGACGGAGCGGTGCAGAACATTCTGTTTAAGATAGATATGTCAAATTGGGAGATCGTGGCGCAGAGCGAGCCGCTGGGCCTGGATCATGCCAACAGCATTACGTATAACAGCCGCCTGAACCAGCTGATCGTGTCCCACTGTTATAATGGTACGGATCATGATATTTCTTTTGTCGATCCGGAGACGCTGACGATCGCGGGCCGCAGAACGCTGGATTACGCGGTAGGAAATCTGGTTTACTATGAGCCGGCGGACCGGTATGTGCTCAGGGTACGGCAGAAGTTCGATTTTGCGATTCTGGATGCGGATTTTCAGACGCTGGCTTATTATGAAGGACACGATCTGGGACTCAGCTATCAGAGTATGGATTGTGACGACAATTATATTTATATCGGAGATACGGGAGTGCAGAACGCGCCCGGTACGGAAGTGATCAAGGTCTATCGCTGGGACGGCGAACTGGCCGGGATGTTCCGGATCGGCACGAAAATGGAGCATGAAGCCCTGTTTCATGCGGGCGATGACTATTATATCACCTTTAATATGAACGGCGGAGTCATGCGCCGGATCCGCTATGATTGGGATATTCTGCGGGAAGCCGTCGATTGGGAAACTTTCGGGCCGGCTGAAAAGCAGACAGCGCAGACCGGTTCGGAAAACTAGAAAAGCAGAATTTTAGGAGACAAAATGCAGGAGGGATGGTAAAATGGCAGTAGTGACAATTATCGGCGCCGGAATGATGGGCTCTGCCCTGGCGTTTCCGGCACGGGAGAACGGACATGAGGTCAGGGTCGTAGGGACCCATCTGGACCGGGAGATCATTGATGCGTCAAGGAGAACAAACCGGCACCCGAAATTTGACCGGGATTTTCCGGAAGGGATCCGTTTTTACCAGATCGAGGAGGTCGGGCAGGCGATCGAGGGTTCCGATATGATCATCGGCGGCGTCAGCAGCTTTGGCGTGGACTGGTTTCGGGACACGATCCTGCCGGTCAT
>CANQUA010000077.1 GCA_947626915.1 uncultured Lachnospiraceae bacterium | reverse complement strand
CTCTTTCAAAAAATCGGCAGAGCGGCACTTTGGACAGGTCCCGCCGTTTTTTAGGTGCAGTTTGCGGAAACTCAAGTTCGAACAGGAAATAAAAATCTTCGCAAGGAAAGCCAAAATCCCCGAAGCCGCAATACCGCAGCTTCAGGGACCGAAATTTAAACAATCCATGGCGCCGGCCGATGCAGCGCCGCGCCCGCTCTTATACCGGGCCGCCCGGCAGCGCTACCGCATCTGGTCGAAACTTTCTTTTAAGATCCTGCAGGAATTTTCCATTTTTTCCTGCTCCTCTTCGTTGAGGGAAAGCTCCATCACCCGCTGGATGCCGTTGCGGTTGATAATGCAGGGCACTCCCGCGAATACATCCGTCTGGCCGTATTCGCCCTTCAGCATGGCGGAAACCGTCAGGACGCTGCTTTCGTCGCCCAGGATCGCTTTGGTAATGCGGGTCATGGCCATACCGATCCCATAATAGGTCGCTTTCTTGGCCTCGATGATTTTATAGGCCGCTCCCTGCACTTCTTCCGCAATCTCACCCAGCCGGTCTATGCAAATCTCCGAACCGTCACAGAGCTCCAGAATCGGCTTCGTCGCCAGAAACGCCTGGCTCCAGGGCACAAATTCACTGTCCCCGTGCTCGCCCATGACGTAGGCGTGGACATTGCGGGGATCCACATGAAGATATTCGCCTAACAGGTAGCGGAGTCTGGCCGTGTCCAGCGCCGTACCGCTGCCCAGGACGCGCCGGGGATTAAAACCCGACAGCGCATAGGTGATCCTGGTCATGATATCTACCGGATTGGTCGCCACCAAAAAAATACCGTTAAACCCGGAGGACGTCACCGGATCCACGATCGACTTGAAAACTTTGGCGTTGCGTTTCAAAAGATCCAGCCTGGTCTCTCCCGGCTGCTGCGCCACGCCCGCGCAGATCGCGACCACGTCCGCGTCGCGGCAGTCCGCGTATTCTCCCGCGTAAATCTTCATAGGAGAGTCGGCGAAAGCCAGGCCATGATTCAGGTCCATCGCCTCGCCCTCCGCCCGTTTTTTGTCAATATCGATCAGCACCAGCTCTTCGCATACGTTCTGATTCAGCAGACAATACGCATAGCTCATTCCCACCATGCCGGTCCCTACCAGGACTACTTTCCGTTTATCATAATTCATCATAGGCTCCTCATTTCCTTCCGTTTCGGCAACGATTCCGTATCATACTGTAGTATCCCGAAATCACAAAAAAATATTGGCAAAACCGCATATTTTCCATCTTTTATTGAAGCTTCAGCCTCTGTCTGACGATCTCATATGCAAGCACGCCCGCCGCCACGGAAGCGTTCAGGGAATCAATATCGCCTTTCATCGGAATCGCCGCCGCCATATCGCAGTTTTCACGCACCAGCTTGCTGACCCCGTCGCCCTCGCCGCCTACAACCAGTCCGATGGGGCCGGTCAGATCCAGACGGTACATCAGTTCTCCTCCCATATCCGCACAGACGAACCAGATGCCCTCTTTTTTCAGCTGCTGGATCACGGCAGTCAGGTTTGTCACCTTTGCTACCGGCGTATAATTCAGCGCGCCGGCTGAGGTTCTGGCCACCGCAGCCGTCAGGCCCACCGCCCGGCGTTTGGGAATGATCACGCCGTGGGCCCCCGCCTGATTCGCGGTCCGGATGATCGCGCCCAGGTTATGCGGATCCTCAATGCCGTCCAAAAGGATCAGGAACGGCGGCTCGCCCTTGGCCCTGGCTTTCTCCAGTATCTCTTCTACCGTCGCATACCTGTAGGCCGCAGTCTGGGCGATGACCCCCTGGTGATGACCGGTGCGCGACAGCTGATCCAGCCGCTCTTTCGCCACAAAATTCAGGATCACATCCTGTTTTCTGGCCTCTCTTATAATGGTCTGCACCGGCCCGTCATGGCAGCCGTCCAGAATATAAAGCTTATCGACGGTCTTGCCGGAACGGAACGCCTCCAGCACGGCGTTGCGGCCCTCTACCTGGGTAAGCTCCGCCTCCGCGTTCTGCTCCCCGTCCTGTTCGTACTTCTCATTCTTCTTCATGAAACTCTCCTATCTTCTCCAGGCCCATGCCCACCAGCTCCGACAGCCGGTCCAGCCGTTCCTGCAGGTACAAATACCCGATCAGGGCCTCAAAACCGGTCGCCATGCGGTAATCCATCACGGTGGCGTTCTTTGCCATCGTAACGGACTTGGCATTGCGCCCCCTCTTATAGACAGCCTCTTCCTCCCCGGTCAGCTCCGGTTCCAGCAGGCGGATCATCCTGGCCTGGGCCTCCGCTTTTACCAGGCTGGCGTCGTGGCGGTGCATCTTGCTGACCTGCATATTGCCCTGATTGACGACCAGGGTGCGGATCATCACCTCATAAACCGCGTCGCCGATGTAGGCCAGGGCCAGCGGAGAATAAACCGCCGCGTCGATGGGATGCAGATGGAACGTCTTTTTAAAATATTCCGGCAGCATGTTGGCCCCGTCCTTTTTTTCTTCTGCCATCACGCGCGTCTCCATTTGACACCCTGCCGGGTGTCCTCCAGGATAATGCCCATCTCCGACAGTTTCCCGCGGATCTCATCCGCCAACGCATAATTCTTCTCTTTCCGGGCCTGCTGGCGCGCCTCGATCATGGCCTCGATCTCCTCGTCCAGCGACTCCTTCTTCGTCTCGGTAATAATGCCCATCACATCGCAAAGCTGCCCGATCGTCTGCCGCAGATAGGAAATATAGGCCGGACTGGCGGTCTCCGAAGCCGTTGAATTGCTCAGCTTCACCAGTTCAAAGATGGCAGAAACCGCATCGGCCGTGTTGAAATCGTCATCCATGGCGGCTTCATATTTCGCCACCAGCTCTTTCGCCGCGGAAACATTCTCCTGTTCGGTCTCCGTCATGGCCCCGGTCTGCGCCCCGCCGCCGGAATTTCCCTGCGTACTTTGCTCCAGTTCCTTCAGTTTCGCCATGGCGGTGCGGATCCTCTCCAGACCGTTTTTGGACGCTTCCATCAGCTCCGCGCTGAAATTCAGCGGGCTGCGATAGTGGGCGCTGAGCATGAAAAACCGCAGCACCTGCAGATCGTATTTTTCACTGATCTCCCGGACCGTGAAGAAATTCCCCAGGGATTTGGACATTTTTTTATTGTCAATATTCAGGAACCCGTTGTGCATCCAGTAACGAGCAAAGGGCTTGCCGTTGGCACATTCGCTCTGCGCGATCTCATTTTCATGATGGGGGAAGATCAGGTCCTCGCCGCCTGCATGAATGTCGATCTCATCGCCCAGATACCGCTTGGCCATGACGGAGCACTCGATATGCCAGCCGGGACGCCCGTCGCACCAGGGCGACTCCCAGTAAGGCTCCCCTTCCTTTTTCGGTTTCCACAAAACGAAATCCGCAGGGTCTTCCTTGCCCTCCTCGCCGGTCACCTTGATCTCCCGAAAACCGGACTGGAGTTCATCCAGGTTCTTGTGGGACAGCTTACCGTATTCCGGGAAAGACTCCGTCCGGAAATACACGGTCCCGTCTTTCGCCGCATAGGCGTGTCCTTTCTCAACCAGAGTGCGGATCATATCCAGCATCCCCGGAATCTCTTTCGTCGCCTGCGGATGAGTCGTAGCCGGCCTCACATTCAGTCCGGCCATGTCCTTTTTGCACTCGGCAATAAACCGCTCGGAGATCACAGACGCGTCCACGCCCTCCTCCAGCGCCTTGTTGATGATCTTGTCATCCACGTCGGTGAAATTGGACACATAATTCACCTCATATCCCTTATACTCGAAATACCGCCGCACCGTATCAAACACGATCATGGGCCTGGCATTTCCAATGTGGATATAATTGTAAACCGTGGGACCGCAGACATAGATTTTCACTTTTCCCGGCTCCAGCGGCACAAATTCCTCTTTCCTTCTGCTCAATGTATTGAATATTTTCATCTATCTATTCCTTCCTGGCGCTTATTTTCGCTCTCTTTGGGTTCCCGGCGGAACCCTCTTCCATATCCGTTTTAGTTTTTACCATCTCCGTCAGACAGTTCCGCCGCCTGACAGACCGGCCTTTCCGATTTCGTTCACGTCCCGCCGCAGCCGGGACAGGTCCCGCAGCGGGAAGAACTCATCCTGTCGCCGCCGCAGTAATCTCCTGCCGTGATCAGAAGGGCGACCGCCTGGGCGGCAATCCCTTCGCCGCGCCCCGAAAACCCCAGCCCTTCCTCCGTCGTAGCCTTGACGCTGACCTGATCCGGAGCAATATGCAGAGCGGCGGCAATATTATCGGCCATCTGCGGACGATAGGCCGCCAGCTTCGGCCGCTGGGCAATGATCGTCGAATCGATATTTTCGATCACATACCCTCTTTCTTCCAGAAGCCCGCCTACACGCCGCAGAAGCTCCAGACTGGAAATTCCCTTATAAGCCGGATCCGTATCCGGAAAATGCTGTCCGATATCTCCCAGAGCCGCAGCACCCAGAAGCGCGTCCATCACCGCGTGGACCAGCACATCCGCGTCCGAATGTCCCAGGAGTCCTTTCTCATAAGGGATCTTCACGCCTCCGAGTATCAGGTCCCGCCCTTCCGCCAGGCGGTGCACGTCATAGCCCTGTCCTATCCTCATGCCCCTATCCTTTCCGCATTTCTCTGCCTCACCCGATCATCCGCACTTTCTGCGGAATACATCGAAGCTGTATTTCCTGCTGCTTCATGCAGCCCTCTCCGTCCATATGCACCGGCATGGGCCTTTCCACATGAATCTCCGCTTCCTGACAATGATAGAGCCTGGAACCGCGGTAATTTTTCCGGCTCCCGCGAAGCGCCCCCAGAAGTATGGGGACCAGCCGCAGCTTATTGTCCTGATGGATCACGCGCACGGTCAGCTTCCCGTCGCAGGGATCTGCGTCCGGCGCGAATTTAAATCCGCCGCCCTCATAAGGATGAATATGGGCGGATATAAAATAAATATGATTAAACTCTACTTTTTTCGTCCCGTCCAGCAGCAGATATCCTTTGACCGGCCGTGCCTTAAGAAACTGCAGAATGCCGATCTCCAGATATCTCCAGCGGTTCAGACGTACCCTGCGGATCCCCTTCTTTTCACGCAGCCGCTGAATCTCCTCACAGACCGCCGCGTCCATGCCGATGCCGGAACTGACCATAAACCGCCTGTGGCCCGACTGCTCTCCGTAAGCGAGGATACCGTAATCCAGCTGTTTAAAGTATTTGGGATTTAATATCCTCTTCAGGCACTTTTCCGGCTTCTTCGGCAGCCGCAGGCTCCGGGCCAGATCGTTGCCAGAACCGGACGGAATATATCCAAGCGTCACCGGCCCGCCAAACAGCAGCCCGTCCACCACTTCATTGACCGTACCGTCGCCGCCGATCACCACAATCGTGAGAGGTTCCCTGCAGCCGTCCGTCAGTTCCGCCGCTTTTTTCTTCGCGTCGCCACCGGCACGCGTCAGAAACGCCTCGTATTCGATTCCCCGCCGCGTCAGTTCTTTCTCGACCCGCCGCCAGTTTTTCATGCCTTTCCCCCCGCTGGCGTTGGGATTTATGATAAAATGGTACATAGCCGCCTCCCACTATATCCATCCAGTAATTTCCGCATCTCCCCGGCCGCTCCAACCGTCAGACGAAATGTATTTTAAGATTATACCACAATTCCCCGGAAATGCAAAAAGATTTCGCTTTCATTTCGGCCGGCTTTTCTTACCCCGTGAACGAAGCCCGCGCTGCCTTAATTATCTTCCTTCTCCGCGTTTAACTGCCTGCAGAATTCCTCAATCGCCGTCTCATTCTTCTGATCCGGCTTCTCCCTGGGGCTGACCAGCCACAGAGTCGGGAGCTCCCCCGGGACCTTAAGCAGCATTTTCAGATTTGCAAACGCTTTCACGGGACTGCCGCCCCCGCTGCAGGTCACCAGGGCCAGCTGCTTTCCGGTCAGATCTTCCGACTGGATGAAGGTCCGGAGGGGCGGCGCAAAATTGCCTGCCCACACGGGAGCGGCCAGAACAACTCTTTCATAATTTTTCAGATCCGTCTTATACGGTTCCAGTTCCGGCGCTTCTTTCATCACCGAACTTTTCCCGCCCCAAAAATATTTCCTGAATCCCTTATCCGGATAAGCCGCTTTCGGCGTCAGCGCCAGCAGATCCCCGTTCAGTTCCGATGCGATCCGCTCCGCCGCCCATTTCGTATTGCCCTCCAAAGAAAAATACACAATCAACGTTTTCATCTGATTGCCCTCCTGCCCGCAAATGATTCTGATTTCTGCCGGACGCCCGTTCGGACAGAACGGTTCCCGGTCGTTTCTGTTTTCCATTATAATCCCCGCAGACCTCCGGCACAATCCTTTTCTGTATTTGCCTCATCTTATTCCCGGGGCCATCTCGTTGCAGTCAGCCAGGAAACGGGAATCCGCCCCTGCCTGCCTCCGTCATCTTAACATCACATGACGGAGATTACAACCGCCCGGCTGCGGTTTAATCCAGCAATGCCCTTATGACTTCCCCGGCGTCTGCATTGATCACAATGCTGCGCTCCGCTATCTCGTTCACCGTACAGGCGTCCCTGTAATTCACGCAGGCATAAACCGCCCGCGGATTTTCCGCCGTCATCTGCCAGAACGGGTACTTGATGATAACCGGGGTGTTGTAACCTACTCCCAGCTCCAGAAACAGGATACGCCGTCCCTGCCTGGTCCGCAGAAAGTCTCCATATCGCTCCGCAGCCCGATGCCAGCCCTCATCCTCCGCAAACGTCTCGTCCGCCCGCAGATTCATGACCGCAGGCCGCCCGCAATGAGGACAGACAGGCAATAACTCGGAAGGGATACGCATGTCTTTCTGCTGCTCCAGCATCTGCCGGACCGCCGCCTCATTGTCAAAGGTCTCCTGACAGCAGGGAGCCGAACACTGAAACAAACCATAATCCCCCTGTGTATAAAACAGCCTCCCCTTGTCAATTCCCGCCTTTTGGAAACAGTGGTCTACATTCGTGGTGATCACAAAATAGTCCTTGTCCTTTATAAGCGCAAGCAGATCCTCATAAACAGGTTTCGGCGCGTCCATATAGCGGTTAATGAATATATAACGGCTCCAATAGGCCCAATGTTCCTCCGGCGAAGAAAAGGGATAGAAGCCGCCCGAATACATGTCACGAAATCCGTATTTGGCAGCAAAATCGGAAAAATACTTTTGAAACCGCTCCCCGCTGTAAACAAATCCGGCCGACGTAGACAGTCCCGCTCCTGCTCCGACCACGACCGCGTCCGCGCTTTCCAGTTCTTCCTTCAGTCTTTTGATATTATACGAGTAACTGCCGGTAGATCTGATCATCGACATCCTTGAAAACATTGAAAATCACCTCCGTATCTCCTTTATACCGCCGAACCGTCTGCACAGCGATCTCCGCCGCCAATGTATTGGGGAAATGAAACTCTCCCGTAGAAATACAGCAAAATGCAACGCTTTCCACCCCATTTTCCCGTGCCAGCTCCAAACAGGACCGGTAACAGGAAATAAGCAGTTCCCGATCCTGCGGTGTAACCTTACCCCTCACGATCGGCCCTACCGTATGCAGGACATACCTGCAGGGCAGGTTATAAGCCAGCGTAATTTTCGCGCGGCCGGCCGGCTCCTCATGCCCCTGCTTCTCCATCAGCTCCGCGCAGGCCAGACGAAGCTGTACCCCGGCATAGGTATGGATCGCATTGTCAATGCAGCCGTGGCAGGGTACATAGCACCCGGTCATACCGCTGTTGGCAGCGTTCACAATAGCGCCGCACTTAAGCGTCGTAATATCCCCCTTCCAGAGATAAATGCCCGGCAAGACCGGAGTCAGACCGGCAATATCCGTCACACCCTTCGCAGCAAGCTCCGTCTGAAGATACGCATCCTGCACCGCCAAAAAATCTTCCCCAATCGGACGCGGCGGACGCACATTCATCAGCGCACGAAGCAGCAGCTTCTGTTCCTCTGCCTCATCCGGAATCTGCAGTTCCCGGTACTGCGGCGTCTCTCCGATCAGCCTTCGTATAAGAAATTTTCTGCGTTCAGTCTGTGTCATATCATGCCTCTCCTTCCCATGGCCTGACAGGCCCCATAGAATCCGCTGTTTCCTCTTCCAGTTCCTGTATGCTTCGCCGCATGCCCCATCAGTAAACTGGGCAACCTTGCTTGAAACCTTTTTTGTATCTTAGGTTATCATTTTCACAGATAAAGAGGCCATCATCACCGCTGCCAGAATGAGCGGTATCATCCCGTCAATATAACCTGCAGCCGCATCAAGTTTATAATACAGCATATAGGTTACCATACTGACCGCCGCAGACAACGCCGTCGCCGCCATAAACCCGCACGATACCCCGTGAGAAAAGATCCCAACTCCATAAAGCGCATTGATCTCCGCAATCGTCAGGGCCGTCCACGCGACGATCAGCACCAGTTCTGTCGTCACCGGTCTTTTTAAAAACAGCCATGTGCCGATCAGCAGAAGGAAATATGCCGCCACAGAAAACGGCAGGATTCTCCCTGCCGGGATCATGGTCTGCTGCACCTGAACGTCCTGCATGCCCCGGATAATCAGAACCACCGCCGCTGCCCCAAAAAACAGCGCCGGAACCAGCAGCCAGCCGGAATTCATCCCCTTTACCGCCCCGGATGGTTTAAACGCCAGAATCCACCACAGCAGATAAAAAATACTGCAGAAGATCAAAAATACGTTTCCCGTCAAAATCTGTTTTACCGCTCTCTCCATTTTCCGCCGCCTTTCTTTCCATTCCAAACCCATTTTTAAACGCCGGCCCGGTTCCATTCCTGTTTAGCCGGTTTCCCGATCAACTTTCCCGCGCACAATATCATGCCTGCAGGAAACGGATCTCCCCCGGCCCACCGCCATTTTCCAATCAGTTCCCCGGCTGTATCATTCATCCGGGTTCTCTCCGGCGCCCGCTTCTCCATAAAGAGTCTGACGGATAAACTGCCTGTTTTTCTCAAAATCCACCTGCAGCACCTCCATCTTATCGATCGTGACATTGCTAAAGCTTCCCTCTACGGGAATACTGCTCTGCACGATCTCATAAGTCACCGCCCCGGGCA
The DNA here is from genome assembly GCA_947626915.1 of uncultured Lachnospiraceae bacterium. Taxonomy (GTDB): domain Bacteria; phylum Bacillota; class Clostridia; order Lachnospirales; family Lachnospiraceae; genus UBA3402. Next base: position 4,263 of record CANQUA010000077.1, on the reverse strand, counting down.
CCTGCAGACTCAGCCGCATACACTCGTTCTTTGTAAGGTTAGTCGTCAGATCCGACGGCAGGCTGTCCACCAGATCCCCAAAATGGCGAAGCAAGGCTGTCGGGGCCTTCTTCACCAGCGCAGACAGCACCTTTCTCTGCCGGCCGGTACGTGCAAAATCCGTGCCTGTATAACGGTTCCGGCAATAAGCCAGCGCCTGCGGACCGTTTAAATGAATCATGCCGCTCAGGGTCTCATCCAGATAATCTGTCTGAACCGGCCGGTTTTCCAGCATATTATATTCCGTCAGATAACCGTTGACATAAAAGACCTCTTCATTGGTCAGCTCCAGCTCCACGCCGCCCATGGCGTCCACCAGATGGGCAAACGCCTGGAAATTCACAAGCATATACCGGTTCACTTCAATGCCAAAATTCAATTTCAGGGTTTCCAGCAAAAGTTCCGCGCCGCCGTAGGAATACGCCGCGTTCAGACGGTTGTTTTTATGTCCGGGAATCTCAACGTACATATCCCGCAAAAGCGAGGTCATAAGGATTTTCTTCGTCTTATTGTTTATGGACAGCAGAAGCATGGCATCAGAACGCCCGTCGTCCCCCTGCTCTCTGGAATCATTGCCGATCAGAAGAATATGAAACACGCCATCCGTCTTCAAAGGCGCGTCCAGCAGGGATTCTACGGGAACATAATTCATCCGGTCATACACCGTACTAACCGTGCGCTGCCAGAGCCATCCCGTCAATACAGCCAGCAAAATCACGACACAAAAAAGCCTCTTCAAAAAGGAATGCTTCTTTTTGTGTCTCCTTCCGGACCTGACTGGGTTCGTCCTCCCGCCTGCCGGCCGCTCCTCCGGGTATTCTTTTATATCCATGCGGGTTCTCACAGACTTCGGACGCTCCCCGTCCGACGACTGCCACACCATGTCCAGCTTAATCTCCGGCTCCGAATTTCTCCTCCGCCTATCCTGCTGCTTCCTGTTCCGGTTAGAATCCCTGTTCATATTCTTTCCTTCTGCCCATACCCCTTGTCCGATTTTTGCCGGCATGCCTGCCGTCCTTTTCCATCGTCCTCTGCCGGACCGGCCGCAAACTTCATCTGCTCAACGCAGATGAAGCTTTCCTTATTCTGCTACCTTCCGCCCCGACGCCGCTTCAAAATGATATTTCACAATTCCCAGGTCTGTCTTCGTATAGAATCCCCGACCGGCAATCCGAATCACCGGTTCTCCATCCTTCACACCCATCTGAAACCTCTGCTGGTTCACCGCCGTCGGCGCCAGCATTGCTGCCTCCGCACCCTTCCGGAACCAATCCGGCATAGTCCCTTTTGAGACCAGCATCTGATCCAGCGGTTTGCTCTTATGAGCCGTTCCCTGATTTTCGCCGTATCCCAAAGCAATCACCATGCACAGCTTACACCCCTCCGGAATCAGCTTCTGCACCATTTTCTTATTGAATGTCAGCGCCGCCCAGCAAGTATTGAGTCCCAGCATCTGCGCCTCCAGAACGATCCGCTCTCCATAGTACCCGCAGGCCTCTTCAATGTCGCGCCCCTCAGGCCCAGCCAGCACAATGTAATTGGCCACATTGCGGAAACTGCCATAATGGGCCATCCGTGAATCAAAGCCCTCCGGATCGTCGTACCGGATGAAAATGTTAAGGTCTCCCTCCGCATTGCATTCATCGACGACTGCCTGAAGCTGCCGGCGTTTCTCCTCCTCAATCTTCTGCGTAGTGTACGCGCGCACAGAATGACGCTCCTGAATTGCCTGAATGATATCCATTTTACATAACTCCTTTCCTTATTGAAATACGCCGCTGATTTGCTGTACGTTTCTATACAACAAATACCGGCTTACTCTTTCTTATGCGCCGTCGGCGCGGCGCAAAGTCACGTTATCATAATCCGGCATCCGCTCCTGCTTCTTTCTCCGAATACAACGGTATTTTCCTGGTTCTGTTTTCTCTAAGACAAAAATTCCGTTCCTGACTGCACGATCCCTAATTCCTCCAGCAGATCCCTTCTCTTCGCAGGAAATAATACAGGGCGTGTCCCCAAAAATATATGCCTGCTACGATCATTTATACTACAAAATCATCCGCATGACAAGTAACCATTCGCCAATAGGCAATACCTTCCCCTTCATTTCCTTTTCATTTTCAGTGCGGACCCTCTGAAAATTTCATTCTCGCCCTCTGCCCGCTCCTTTTCTGCCGCAGCCATTGCAGCCGTCAACCTGGCATCTGAATCAAATCCATGGCCTGTTTCGATGTGCTTAGCCACCGTTTTTTGATTATTCCCCAGATAACGGAAGCAGGCATTCTCCCGGCTGATCCGTTCCAACATCAGAACCTTACCATTACAAAGGCAGGCAGTCCACACAGAACTCTAAAAGGAACCGTTTATCCTCTCCCCCGAGGAACCCCGGGATATATCCGCATCCATCCGCCGTCTATTGAAACAGCTGCTTGCAGAAACATCTCTTTCGTGCTATAGTACAAGCCAGATACGAGAATTGCTTCATCAGCCAGCGCATGAAGCAGGCGCAGAGCCGGCGACTTTGCAGGCCGGCACGCACAAATCACCGGCCCTCAAGACGGGTTCCTGTCATCTTGTTGAAATGTTTCTGTGCCGCCCGAACCGCCTGCTTTTTCATTCAGATCGGTAAATCGGCGATTGGAGGAATGCTGTTATGCCCATACGGAAAGGGTTGAAGTGGACATTTGATACGGTAGCATCTGCATACGAAAAAATACGCCCCGGCTATGTAAAAGAATTGTATCAAACAATTTTTGACTATCTTCCTATTGACGAAACCAGCAATGTAGTCGAAGTTGGAAGCGGCGGAGGACAGGCGACAGGCCCCTTTTTAATGACCGGGTGTCGACTGACAGCCGTTGAATGCGGAAAACATTTCTCTGAATTATTAAAAGATAAATGGCGGGAATACCCAAATTTTTCGGTAATTACAAATAAATTTGAGGACACAACGTTTGCGGACAATACCTTCGATCTGGTGTTTTCCGCGACAGCGTTTCATTGGGTACCGGAGCAAATCGGATATGAAAAAGTGTATTCCATGCTGAAAAAGGGAGGCGCATTCGCACGCTTCGCGAATCATCCGTACCGCGATAAAGGAAATCCGGCTCTTTCCCGGGAAATAGATGAAATTTACGATCATTATTACAATAAATACTACAACAGAAAACGCACAATCCAATCCGAATATACGGAACAGCAGGCAAAAGAACTTGCCATGATCGCGGACAAATACGGCTTTTCAGACATCTGCTATAAGTTATTTTATCGAAAACGTGTATTTACCGCGAACGAGTACCTAACGCTTCTTGGGACCTATTCCGACCATATTGCGATAGAAGAAAAAATCAGGACGGAATTTTTCATGAAAATCGAAGAAGCAATCAATAAACACGGCGGCATCATCACCATCTATGACACGATTGATTTACAAATGGCAAGAAAATGCTGAATTTCCGCCTGCCGCCGGAATGGAGCGGCCAAATGGGAGACGATTATGAAAAACATTCTCATTATAAATCTAATGGATACCGGCAACGAGGCGGAGGCCCTGCGACAAGTTCTGGAATATATGAACTTTTTTGTAGGGATAAAAAGCATCGGACGCCCGATGGATTTCATGGAAATATTATCCGGCCAAATCCCTTTTGACCCTGACTGCATTATAATTTCCTGCCATGGGGATAACGAAAAAATCTGTATGCCGGCTCTGGAAAAATCTGTTTATTATGACAATGAACCGCAAGGTGATTTTTCCTATCAAGAAATAGCACCGTCTTTCAATCTTTCCGGGAAAACCATTATCAATTTAGGCTACACAACGGGCCGCAGCCGTATGTCTGCCGTTTTTTCGGAAAACAATACTTATATCGCGCCTTGGATTACATTGAAGGGAATGCGGCGCTTTTCTTCACAATAAAGCTATTTTACGAACTGGCGTCAAAGAACTGCGCAATTAAAGACGCTTTTTTATCTGCCCAAAAGACAGATGCGGAAACAGAACTGTTTCGTCTGTATGCAGATGGAAAAAAGCAGTGATTTGCAGGGTGGAAATGTCTGCATAACTACAGGGGCAGTTCCTTTTCTGTACTTTTCAATGTTCACTCTTCAAAAAAATATATAATAAAATAAATTTCCCCTTCTCGTCATGTAAACGGTAGATAATACGTACCTGTACAAAACTGGAGCAAACCTGTATGATAAAAACGGATTTGCTCCAGTCCT
>CANQUA010000076.1 GCA_947626915.1 uncultured Lachnospiraceae bacterium | reverse complement strand
GACGAAAATGGAAAACCATATTCTCAGACATATCTAAAAAGCATCCATAGTCAGATGTCAGCCATCATGAATTATGCTGTCAAGCATTACTCGCTGGCATCGAACCCCTGCCATGCTGCCGGAGCCATAGGAAAAGGCAAGGCGAAGGAAATGCAGATATGGACCCGGGATGAATATGAGCGGTTCGCTGCTCAGATTCAGAAATCTTCCACCAGGCTCGCTTTTGATATCCTGTTCTATACCGGGATCCGCTCAACGGAGCTTTTGGCCTTAACCCCTGCGGACATACTGGAAAACAGACGGCTGTCTATTTCAAAAAACTATGTCAAAATCAAAGGGCAGGAACTAATCCTGACACCAAAAACCGCTAAAAGCATCCGAACGATTTCTATTCCGGTTTTTCTTTATGACGAGGCCTGCAAATATATCTCGCAGCTATATGGCATCCAGGCGGGTGACCGGATATTTTATTTCACAAAATCGAATCTGGAAAAGGAATTGAAGCGCAACGCAAAGAAAGCCGGCCTGAAACCGATCAGGGTCCACGACCTTAGACACAGCCACGCAAGCTTACTGATTGAAATGGGTGTCAATATTGTTCAGATTTCAGAGCGCCTGGGACATGAATCTGTAAAAACCACTTTGGATACCTACATCCATCTCTATCCGGATAAGGACATAGCTCTGGCAGAAGAGTTAAATGAGCTTCGGCGTCCGGATCCTGGAGAACTGGCCGCCGAAGACAGCGTCCTGCCGTCCCTAACACGCAATTTGTCGGAAAACGAGGCTTGAAACATCCCGGAATATGTGATATAGTAAGAATAGAAAAGGCGCCACCGATAGACGGCTGGCCCGACAAAATGTTAAGCTTCAGAAAAGCCGCTCAGTTTACCAGACCGGGGCGGCTATTTCTGTGTCTTGCGATTATCGTTACGCCCGATGGCGTATCCGAGACTAAAGCAGGCCAGCCCGAAGCTGAGCACTGCCAAAAGGCCTTCAATCGTCAACATAAGCGTCGCCCTCCTTTCCTTCGATTCCCTTGCGGGTTTCTATGTAAACGGAGGGGCGCATTGCGTCCGGTGGACGCAGGTTTTGCGCCGACCGAAACGAAGTGTAGAACACAGTCCCTCCGGAGAGGGCCAGCCGTCCACCATCTTGGTGACACCCAAATGTATTCTACCACAGCTTTATGATGATTGCAAGGGCGGGTAATGAGAGTAGCGACTTGATTTCTTAATGTCATATTAGTGTCACGGGGCCATATGAAAAGGCCGAAAACCCGCGTAAATACTGGATTTCCGGCCCAAAAGTCCGTTATTCGAACTCCACCGTCCCCGGCGGCTTCGAGGTAATATCATAGAGCACCCGGTTCACGTGGCTCACCTCATTGACGATCCGGTTGGTGACGCGCTGCAGCACTTCCCAGGGGATCTGAGATGCTTCAGCGGTCATGAAGTCCACGGTGTTCACGGCACGCAGCGCGATCGCGTAATCATAGGTCCGCTCGTCGCCCATGACGCCGACAGACCGCATATTGGTGAGCGCCGCAAAATACTGGTCCGGCAGCCTGTCGAGGCCGGCCGCCGCCATTTCCTCACGGTAAATGGCGTCTGCCTCCTGGACCATCTTTACCTTCTCCTCCGTCACATCCCCAATAATGCGGATACCCAGTCCGGGCCCCGGAAACGGCTGACGGAATACCAGTTTCTCCGGAATTCCCAGCTCCAGACCGACCCTGCGCACCTCATCCTTAAACAGGTCGCGAAGCGGCTCTATGATCTCTTTGAAATCGACGTAATCCGGCAGACCGCCCACGTTATGGTGAGATTTGATTACCGCGGACTCTCCGCCCAAACCGCTTTCCACCACATCCGGGTAGATCGTGCCCTGAACCAGGAAATCCACTTTGCCGATCTTCTTCGCTTCTTCCTCAAAGACGCGGATAAATTCCTCGCCGATGATCTTCCGTTTCTCCTCCGGTTCCGCTACGCCGGCAAGCTTCCTATAGAAACGCTCCTGGGCGTTGACGCGGATAAAATGGAGATCATAGGGACCGTTCGGACCGAATACCTCTTCCACCTCGTCCCCCTCATTTTTCCGCAGCAGACCATGGTCCACAAAAACGCAGGTCAGCTGACTGCCGACGGCTCTGGACAGCAAAACGGCCGCCACCGACGAATCAACGCCGCCGGACAGGGCGCAAAGCACCTTCCCCTGGCCGACCTTTCTGCGGATCGCCTGCACACTGGTCTCCACAAAGGAATCCATCCGCCAGTCGCCGACGCAGCCGCAGATATCGTATACAAAATTATGCAGAATCTTCGCGCCCTCCACGGTATGCAATACCTCCGGATGGAACTGGATCGCATACAGGTTGCGGGAAGTATTCTGCGCCGCCGCTACCGGACAATCCGCCGTGTGGGCGATCATCCGGAAACCGGAGGCCATCTTTTTAATATAGTCATTATGACTCATCCAGCAGACGGTCAAAGGCGTCACGTCATGGAACAGTTTTGTGGAGGTATCTACCATCACCTCGACCCGGCCGTATTCGCGGACCGGGGCCTTGCAGACATGGCCCCCCAGCACGTGCATCATCAGCTGCGCGCCATAGCACAGGCCCAAAACTGGAACCCCCAGGTCGAACAATTCCTCCCCGCAGGATGGGGCTCCCTCTTCATAACAGCTGTTGGGGCCGCCTGTCAGGATGATCCCCTTCGGCTTCATCGCCTTGATCTGCTTCAGATCCGTCCTGTAAGAATAGATTTCGCAGTATACGCTGCATTCGCGCACCCGCCGCGCTACCAGCTGATTATATTGCCCGCCGAAATCGATCACAATTATCTTCTCTCTGTCCATACCGCATCCTCCTGTAACCTTGTGTAATCTCGTGCATTCGTCCGTGCCGCCGGCTCCTGTACTTCTGCCAAACGTGCTTTTTCAGAAATATCTTTTATTATACAGAACTCTGCCGCAGCGCACAAGCAAAAACACGCATTCCGGGCAATAAAATTTCCGGAGTACCGTCCGGGGCTCCTTCGGTCTGCCGCATACGCCCGCTGTCACAGATATTTCTTTACATACTGCCCCGTGTAGGACCATTCGCACGCCGCAACCTGCTCCGGCGTACCCTCCGCGATCACAGTACCGCCCCGGTCGCCGCCCTCGGGACCCATATCGATAATATAATCAGCCGTCTTGATCACATCCAGGTTATGCTCGATGACGACGACCGTATTGCCTCCCTCCGACAGCTTTCGGAGAATCTCCACCAGCTTGTGTACGTCCGCAAAATGAAGTCCGGTCGTCGGTTCGTCCAAAATATAGATCGTCCGGCCTGTCCCTCTCCGGCTCAATTCCGTCGCCAGTTTAATCCGCTGTGCTTCGCCGCCGGACAGCTCCGTGGATGGCTGTCCCAGGCGTATATAAGACAAACCCACATCGTAAAGCGTCTGGATCTTCCGCTGGATCGCCGGCACATTTTCAAAGAATTTCAATGCCTCTTCTACCGTCATATTCAGCACGTCGTAAATACTTTTCCCTTTATATTTGACCTCCAGCGTTTCCCGGTTGTACCGTTTGCCGCCGCAGACCTCGCAGGGCACATACACATCCGGCAGAAAGTGCATCTCAATCTTGATAATGCCGTCCCCGGAACATGCCTCGCAGCGGCCGCCTTTCACATTGAAACTGAAGCGGCCTTTTTTGTATCCGCGCTCCTTGGCGTCCGTCGTAGACGCAAACAGATCGCGGATCATATCGAATACCCCCGTGTAGGTCGCCGGGTTGGACCGGGGCGTCCGGCCGATGGGAGACTGGTCGATGTTAATGACCTTGTCCAGCGCCTCCACGCCGTCGATCCCCGTGTGTTTTCCGGCAATGGTCCTGGCCCGGTTCAGCTTTCGCGCCAGCGCCTTATACAGGATCTCGTTCACCAGCGAGCTTTTACCGGAACCGGACACGCCGGTCACGCAGGTCATGACGCCGAGCGGCACCCGCACATCGATATTCTTCAGGTTATTTTCCCTGGCCCCGCGCACGGTCAGCCAGCCTGTCGGTTCCTTTCGTTTCCCCGGCACCGGAATCTGCAGACGCCCGCTTAAGTAAGCGCCGGTAACCGATTCCTCGCAGGCCATGATCTCATCTGCCGTCCCGCAGGCCACCACATTTCCTCCGTGCTCGCCGGCCCCCGGACCGATATCCACAATATAATCCGCGGCCCGCATCGTTTCCTCGTCGTGCTCCACCACGATCACGCTGTTGCCCAGGTCGCGCAGATGAAACAGCGTCCGCAGCAGCTTGTCATTGTCGCGCTGGTGCAGGCCGATGCTGGGTTCATCCAGAATATAGGCCACCCCCACCAGACCGGAGCCGATCTGCGTCGCCAGGCGGATGCGCTGGGCCTCCCCGCCCGACAGCGTGCCCGTTGACCGGGACAGCGCCAGGTAATCCAGACCTACATCGATCAGGAATGTGATCCTGGCCCGGATCTCTTTCAGAATCTGCGCGCCGATGGCTTCCTGCATCCGGCTCAGCTTCAGATTGTCCAGAAATTCCCGGAACCGGACCACCGACATGTCCGTCGCGTCATAAATATTCAGTCCGCCGACCGTCACCGCCAGGGACGACTGTTTCAGACGCTTGCCCCTGCACAGGGAACAGGGAGTGATCCGCATAAAGGTCTCGTATTCTGCCTTGCTGGTTTCCGAAAATGTCTCCCGGTACCGCCGCTCTACATTTTTCAGCAGTCCTTCAAACGCCACATCATAGATGCCGACTCCTCTCTGCCCTTTGTAATGCACCTTCACCTCGTGGCCGTCCGTGCCGTAGATCAATACGTCGTGAACCTTCTTCGGATACTGCTCAAACGGCGTATCCAGGCTGAAACCGTATTCCTGCGCCAGCGCGTCCAGGATCGCTCTGGTAAAACTGCCGGGATCGGTGCAGGACTGCCAGCCCATCACCGTGATCGCCCCCTGCAGAATGCTCAGGGATTTGTCCGGTATCATCAGATCCTCGTCGAACTCCATTTTATAGCCCAGGCCGAAACAGTCCGGGCAGGCTCCGAACGGGTTATTGAACGAAAAACTGCGGGGTTCCACCTCTTCAATGCTGACGCCGCAGTCCGGGCAGGCAAAATTCTGACTGAAGTTCATGGTTTCCCCGTCGATCACGTCGATCATCATCAATCCGCCGCTGAGGTTCATCGAGGTTTCAATGGAATCCGTCAGCCGCTTCTCAATCCCCGGCCGCACCGCAAGACGGTCCACGATGATTTCAATATTGTGCTTGATATTCTTATCCAGCTTGATCTCCTCATTCAGTTCATACTGGTTCCCGTCGATCCGCACACGGGCAAAACCGCTTTTGCGGGCCTGTTCCAGTATTTTCGCATGTTCGCCCTTCCGTCCGCGGACCACCGGCGCCAGGACCAGGAAACGGCTCCGTTCCGGCAGCGACAGAATCTGATCGACCATCTGATCCACGCTCTGCTTGCGGATCTCGCGCCCGCATTTGGGGCAATGGGGAATCCCGATCCTGGCATAGAGCAAACGCATATAATCGTAGATCTCCGTCACCGTCCCCACCGTGGACCGGGGGTTCCGATTGGTCGATTTCTGATCGATGGAGATCGCCGGCGACAAGCCCTCTATGCTCTCCACTTCCGGCTTCTCCATCTGCCCCAGAAACTGCCTCGCATAGGACGAAAGCGACTCCATATACCGCCTCTGCCCTTCCGCGTAGATCGTATCAAAAGCCAGCGACGATTTGCCGGAACCGCTCAGGCCCGTCAGAACCACCAGCTCATTTCTCGGAATATCGATATCTATATGTTTCAGATTGTGCTCGCTCGCGCCGCGAATCTTAATATATTGTTTCGCCATGTCAAAGCTTCCTCCGTCTCTGTCCGATCCGTAAATGCCTGCCAAATAAAGCCGATCATCCCCAAACTGCCGGCGGCATTGCACCGGCAGCCGTATCTGCATCCGGCCGCAGGCCTCCCTCTCCGCAGACTCCGGCCTTTATCATAGCACATATCCGAATGTTTTGCAAACGTTTGTTCGCTTTTTCTCGTGTGAATGGGTGCGCAAACGGATCCGCCCCTGATTCCAGCAAAATCCGCGAAAACGCCGAATCCATTCCCGCAAACCAGGCTTGCGCGAACAGAAACAGTCCCCGGAGGAAATGGCGGAACAGACTGTTCCCCGCGCGAAAATATTCCCATATTCCTCCTGTACCATATAACGGCTGGTTCTCTGCCGGATTTAAACCGGAACCGATTCAGCAGGCGGAACAAAGCGCGCTATAAATAGAAAGACGGCTCCCCCATACCGGATAATCACCGGCAGAGAACCGTCTTTTATGATCCGTGCGGTCCGTTCCATCCGAATATTATGTTCCGTTTTCCCTGCCCAGCCTGTCAAGCAGCTCATACAGGATCCCATAGAGAACCTGCGCCTTCGCCGGTTCCAGATCTACGCAGGCGGCGAGGCGCTGCGGCACGGTCAGAGCTTTTTCACGCAGGGCCATTCCCGCGCCGGTGACCGAAACGATCAGATCCCGTTCATCTTTCGTCGAACGCCGTCTCGCCACATACCCCTTTTCCTCCAGCCGTTTCAGCAGCGGCGTCAGCGTGCTGGAATCGAGATACAGGTAACTGCCGACTTCCTTCACCCGCAGTTCCTTATGCTCCCACATCACCATCATCGTGATATACTGCGTGTATGTAAGGTCCAGTTCATCCAGGTATGGCTTGTACGCTTTCACAATTTCCTTCGCGCAGGCGTAAAGAGGGAAACAAATCTGGTTTTCAAGTTTTAGTGGGTCGAATTGGTCCGCCATTCTGACTGCTTCTCCTTATGATATGATTTTCCTTGCAAAGTCGGCAGCAGCTTTTTGATCATCCTCATTCGGCCTGCCCTTATGAAGCATCGCAAACGCGCCCCGGCAGGAAAACTCCTCTTTTGCAACAGAAAGTCCCTTTTCCGCAAACAGTTTTTCCACATACTTGCGGGTGGATTTGACAGCGGCAGACGTGCTGAAATTCACAACCTTGCTGACGGACACATGAATGCCTCCTATGAATTTCTTCACCTCGTCGTCGACGTCGAATGCGTAAGGCGCGCTGCCAAGAAATAAAATGTCCACATCCCCGGCCAGCGGCTCCGATACTGTTTTGGCCTCCGCACCGACCGCTTCTGCGATCGCCTCCGCAATCTTTTTCGTATTGCCGCCCCTTGAATAATACCGTACTGCGATATTCATGTCAGGCTCACCTCACATTCCCAGAGAATCGATCCATTTTTTCCATGCGCCGATGTCCTGCCGGCCATGCACAACGATCCCTTCCTCCATCGACGCCTGACCGCTCACGCTGTTTTTCAGATCCGGCAACGCATGCTCAAACCCGCTGCTGCCGGATGTTGCGAAGAGAATAATCCTCTTGCCCGCAAAATCGTAGCTCTCCAGGAAGGTATTGACGATCGTCGGCGCGCTGTACCACCAGATCGGAAATCCGAGAAAAATCACGCTGCTGTCCGCAACAGGCGCATCCTTGTCTGCGATCCCGGGGCGCGAAGATTTATCCCTCATTTCAACCGAACTGCGGGAGTTCTGGTCCTGCCAGTTCAGATCCGCCTGCGTGTAAGGAATTTCCGGCCGGATTTCATACAGTTCTGCGCCTGTAATCTCCGCGATCTTCTTTGCCGCGTCGGCGGTCACGCCGCCGGCGCTGAAATACGCTGCTAATACCTTGCTCATTTTTTCTTCCTCCATTCTATAAAAATTACATTTAAAATACCCGCCGCCCGGCCCCGTATGCCGCCTGGACCGTTCCCGCAGGCTTACAGCACTTCTTCCACTTTCTCCTTTACTTTGTCAAGGGATTCGGTCGGCTCAAAACGGGCCGCAATTTCACCGTTTCTGTCGATCAGGAACTTTGTGAAGTTCCATTTAATCTTGCCGTTGTTTTTGTAGTCCTTGTCCATCTTTTTGACAACGCCCTTCATCACCAGTCCCATCGGACCGGAAAATCCCGCAAACATGGTATTTTCTGTCAGATACTTGTAAAGCGGGATCGCATGTTCCCCGTTGACGTCGATCTTGGCGAACTGCGGAAAGGTGATGCCGTACCGCCCGGTGCAGAAAGAATGGATCTCCTCATCGCTGCCCGGAGCCTGCTCCCCGAATTGGTTGCACGGGAAGTCGAGGATTTCCAGGCCGTCTTTCTGATGAAGCTCATACAGATCCTGCAGCCCGTCATACTGCGGCGTAAATCCGCACCCGGTCGCCGTGTTGACAATGAGAAGGACCTTCCCCCTGTAATCGGCCAGCGGCACCTCGCGCCCATCCTGTGCTTTGACTTTGAAATCGTAGATATTCAATCGTATCGCCTCCATTTGATTTTGCAAGATTTAATCTCACGCTATCAATATAATACCACACTTTTTCCCAATGTCAAGCCCCGGATATTATTTTGCACCGAATTTATATAAATAAAACGGCATGACCGAAATCACGCCGTTTCTGCAAAATGTGATAGAATTTTATGGTTTAATTACAACGTCATCATTCTCACGGGTTTCTTTTTCCACGCTTCTCATCCGGTCTCTCCGGGCCCGCCAGGCGCATCCGACTCCGCATCCGGCCGCGGCAAAGAAAGATCCTCCGGCAATGATCCCGGCGCAGAAGCTTCCGTCTCGGGTGCCAAATTCTCTGCTGCCGGCGCGGAAGAATCTGCCGGTATGGACGCTTCCGTCTCAGGCTCCGACGCGGTTGTCTCCTCCGGGGCCGGCGCTTCCGTCTCTGGCTCCGTCGCGGTTGTCTCCTCCGGCACAGATGCTTCCGTCCCGGGCTCCGGCACGGTTGTCTCCTCCGGCGCTGCCGCTTCCGCCCCGGGCTCCGGCGCTAACGTCTCCTCCGGCGCTGCCGCTTCCGTCCCGGGCTCCGGCGCTTCCGTTTCTGTCCCGGGTTCCGATGCTGACGTCTCCCCCTGCGCTGGTGCCTCTGTCTTAGTCTCCGGCGCTAACGTCTCTTCCGGTGTCGGCGCTGCCGTCTCTTCCGGCACAGATGCTTCCGTCCCGGGTTCCGACGCCGTTGTCTCTTCCGGCGCCGGCGCTTCCGTCTCAGGCTCCGCTTCTGTTGTCTCTTCCGGGGCTGCCGCTTCCGTCCCGGGCTCCGCTGCTAACGTCTCCTCCGGGGCCGGCTCTTCCGTCCCGGGCTCTTCCGGCACAGATTCTCCCGGCTTTTTCCCTGCCATGGCGATACTTTCCGCGCTTTCTTCCTGGTTATAACAGATGACCGGAAATCCGGCTTCTATATGTTCATAAATCGTTTGTGCGGCGGCATACGGCATATTCACACAGCCGTGGGAACCGCTGTATTTGTAAATCGTCCCGCCAAAGGTGGACCGCCAGCTGGCATCGTGCATGCCGACGCCGCCGTTAAACGGCATCCAGAAATTCACAAAGCTGGCATAACCCGGTCCCCGCAACACGCGGTTCTTCTGCTTCCACGCCAGCGGATAGATCCCCTCCGGCGTCGAATTGCCGTTGGACACCTTACCGGTCACGCAGTCAGTCTCCGTGACCAATTCCCCGTCCACATACAGGAACACATGCTGCGTAATCATATTGATCTCCACATACGAATCGCCGAAATCAGGATCCCCGTGGCTGTTGGCTCTCTGGATATAAACCGGCTCGCGGGTCTGACTCTCTCCCCGCAGCAGAAGGTCATAAAGCTGCGCCGCTTCTTCCTCCTGGTCGATCTGCCATCCGTAGGTCCCTTTCTCTATGACCGCCGTCGTTCCATAGGAAGTATGCAGCGTTTTCGGCTTGCCGACCGTATCGTAGCGCTCCGCCAGCCCGGCTACAAAATCCGTCACGGCATCCCGATCCAGTTCCAGTCTGCCGTCCGCGTCCTCCTTCAGCCATCCGACCAGGGTATAGGCATCCAGCACTTCCTTCTGATCGTCAAACTGATACACGATCCGGATACCGCCGAAACGGTTCAATCGTTCCGCCTCAGCATTCAGTGCCTCGTCCTCCGAGGTAACAGCCGGCTTCTGATAAGCGTCCAGATCTTCCAGAACCAGCCTGGTACTCCGGTTCTCCACCGCTTCAAATACGGCCTGCCTGACGATTTCCTTGTCCAGCAGAGCGCCCTGCTCTTCCGGAACTACCACAAAGCCCTCTCCTTCCGTATACCCGGAAAGATACGCATCCTTAGGCGGCCGGGCCACCTCTTCGGAGAAAAAGATCAGATCGTCGATCCGCGCCTGCAGCAGATCTTTATCATATACGGCTGCCGCCGTCACTTCATAAGCGGTGGACTGTTCACGGTGATCCCACCACTGCATCGGGTCCTGGGCCGCCAGATACTGTTCCAGACTGCCATCAAATTCATTGTGCAGACCAATCTCGGCGCCGGTAATCTGCTCCGTCACACCGCCGCGCCCCTCAATGGTCAGCACATAGGAGTCCACATCCGCAGAAACCAGCTTTTCAATCTCTTCCACCGTCTTATTGGACGCGTCAAGCCCGTTGACCGTCGTATTCGGAAAAAACACCTCTGTATACTGTTTTCCTTCACGGGCATAGGCATAGTATCCCACACCAAAACAGCCCGCCAGAACAATCACTACGGCTGCCGCCGTGATCATTACGACCGTTTTTACAGACACAGGCTTTTTCTTCGGCGCCTCTTCCATAGTATACGGATCCTCCTTTAACTGGAACAGAATTTAAAGCAAAACTTGCGCGTCTCCCGCGGCCGGCTCAGGCTTTCTGCTCCTTCAGCAGATCGCGGATCTCGCTCAGCAGTTCCTCGGTAGTCGGTCCTGCCGGGGCTTCCGGCGCTTCCGCCTCCGCTGCTTCCTCAGCCGCTTTCTTCTTGAACTGCTCGGTAATGCCGTTTATAAATTTAATTGCAAAGAACACGCAGGCGGCAATGATCAGGAAATTGACAATCTCCTGAATGAAACTGCCGTAAAGGATCGCGGCCTCAGCCGTCACCACATTGCCGGCCGCATCGTACACAGCCGGATGGATCACGATTTTATAATTTGTAAAAGAAGTGGGACCGACGATCGCTCCCAGCGCAGGCATCATGATATCGTTCACCAGCGAATTCACAATCTTGCTGAACGCGCCGCCGACCACAACGCCGACCGCCATATCGACTACGTTGCCGCGGAAAATAAACGCCTTAAACTCTTCCATCGTGCTCTTAAACTTACCCATTATTCAATTCCTCCTATCTTTTCATACGAACTGCGGCAAATGAACCGCCAATGACAGATTCTGTAGAATTATAACATAATTCGACCGTCAGGGAAAGTATTTTTACATTCAGATTTAAAAAAATGCCTGGCAGCGGTTCCTGTTTCCGGCAGTCCCCGCCCGTCCGGGGCCCGGCACTCTTTTCCCCCGCCTTACATATTATAGCAAGGTAAGGAGGCGCTTATGAAAGAGAAATTGCAGGTCAAAGATTTGAGTTACTCCTACCATGAATTATCGGGCGAAACGCTGGCCCTTTCCCATATATCCTTTGAAGTCAGAGACGGCGAATTTCTGGCGGTTGTCGGACCTTCCGGCTGCGGCAAATCCACGCTTTTATCGCTGCTGTGCGGGCTTCTGGAGCCGGAGGAGGGGGCCGTGCTGATCGACGGAATTCCCCGGGAAGAAAGCTCCGCCGTGATCGGATATATGCTTCAGCGGGACCATTTGTTTGAATGGAGAACGGTCTTCTCCAACGTCTCCCTAGGGCTGGAGATTCAGAAACGCCTGGACGATACTGCCAGAAAAGAGCTGCATCAGATGCTGGAAACCTACGGGCTCGGCGCATTCCAGGATTCACGGCCGTCCCAGCTCTCCGGCGGTATGCGGCAGAGAGCCGCCCTGATCCGGACCCTGGCCCTGAAGCCGGATATCCTGCTGCTTGACGAGCCTTTTTCCGCTCTGGATTATCAGACAAGACTGTCGGTCTGCGACGATATCAGTTCCATCCTCCGCACCCGCCGGAAAACGGCTCTCCTAATCACCCATGATCTCTCGGAGGCCATTTCCGTGGCAGACCGGATCCTGGTGCTGTCCGGCCGGCCCGGGCGGGTAAAAACGATCCTGAACGTGGAATTCGCCCGGGAATACGACCGGCCGCTGGCCCGCAGGAACGCGCCGGAATTTTCGGCCTATTTCAATCAGTTATGGAAGGAGCTGAGAACGGATGAAGACCAAACTGGATAAAACCACAGGCATGCAGGATCTATTCCCCGCAGAGCTTTCGGAAAGCCGGCGGATCTCCCACGATAACGATCCGGAACTTTCAGGAAGTCAGCCGGTCCCCCACGGCAAAACCGCGGACCGGCCGCAAAAGGAACAGCCGCCGCTCTCCCAGCGGCAGCGGGAATTTCTGGAACAGGAGCGCCGCCACCGGGCCAATGTGCGCATCGTCCGCACCATGATGCTGGTACTCCTGCTGGCCCTTTGGGAACTGTTCGCCGGTTTCGGAGTCATTGACGCGTTCATATTCAGCAGCCCGTCCCGCATCCTCTCCTGTTTCCTGCGGATGAGCCGCGACGGCAGCATTTTCCTCCACATCGGCGTAACCCTGGCGGAAACGCTGGTCAGCTTCGCGCTGGTGGTCGTCCTGGCAGTGGCCGCGGCCATGCTTTTATGGATCAGCCGCAGTTTAGCAGAGATCCTGGAACCCTACCTGGTAATGCTGAACAGCCTGCCCAAATCGGCCATGGCCCCGCTCCTGATCGTATGGCTCGGCAATAACATGCGGACCATCATCGTAGCCGCCGTCTCCGTGGCCGTCTTCGGTTCCATTCTGACGCTGTATACAGGCTTTCAGCAGACAGATCCCGACAAGATCCGTCTGATCGCCTCTCTGGGCGGCACCCGGCGGGACATCCTTCTGAAGGTCCTGATTCCGGCCTCGATCCCGCTGATCATCAGCAACATGAAAGTCAACGTGGGCCTATGCCTGGTGGGCGTCATCATCGGGGAATTTCTCTCGGCCAGAGCCGGGCTGGGATACCTGATCATCTACGCGAGCCAGGTATTGAGCCGTGTTCACATACTTACATGATTACATATCGTCCTCTTTTTAGGACTTCCTAATTTTCATCTTCTGACTCTACAAGTTCACGACAATACTTCTTTAATTTGAGAATATCATCTGTAATAATTTCCCACACAATCTCAGGTTCAACAGTCCCATATGCATGCGCGACGATATTCCGAAATCCTCGTATCTGCTTCCACGGAACACCTGTATGAGTTGTTCGGAACTCTTCTGTGAAAGCATTCGTCAGCTCGCCTATCTGCAGCAGGCACATGCAGCATGCATTGCGATAGGTATTACTGGAAAGAAACGTATCATAATCTCTTCCAAATAACTCCATAGTCTCTTCAATCTGATCGCAATAACGAATTATATGCAAAAGAATACTATGGTCACGCAGTGCGCTCATA
>CANQUA010000075.1 GCA_947626915.1 uncultured Lachnospiraceae bacterium | reverse complement strand
CGATTGCAGAGGGAATCTCAGAAAGAATAAATAAAAACGGCTCCTGTCCGGCGTATGCCGGGCGGGAGCCGTTTTGCTGATCCGGCGCGTGTGCGGGCGTTCCGCGCTGCCGCGCCTATTTTTTCTTTTTCTGGTCGTCGTTTTCTGATTTCGGGGGCTTGTCCTTCTTGAGACCGATCCGCTGCAGCAGACCTTTCTTTTTGGGAACCGCCGGCACCGCGCCGCCGCGGATGCTCTTGACCTTCGTTATGTAGATGCCGCTGATCACGACTCTGGCTTCCGTTTTTACGGGAAGCTGCTCGAAAACGGTTCCGTCCGCCAAAAGCGTCATGACCCGCGTGCCGATCTTGGCCTTGACCACCGGGACTTTCATCCGCTGCATGTATTTGGGCGTCTGGTCATATACGGCCTTCGGCAGATGGGCTTCTTTGAGTTTCATTTTCTTTTTGTCGATGACCAGGATGGACGCGGTCTGGGCCGCCGCTTCCAGCAGGTTCTGCTGTTCGACCTGGCGCTTCTCCAGCTTCCGTCCTACGAAGTAGAGTATGGCCGCGATCGCGACGAGAACCAGCAGTACGATGAAGATGACATTAAAAATGATGCCTGAATCCATGGGGAATACCTCCAGTGTTGAATAATATCGCTGAAATATTATAGCACTAAAGCGTAATAATTGCAAGAAAAAAATCCTTGACATGTTGATTTTTATGTGATATTATAGAAAATGCACTATTGTGGAGACTTATGTGTGCAACGGTTTTTTGCGCCCAAAAACAGAAGTGTCAAAGTATAGAAAAGCAGGGGTGAAATGTCAATGGAGAAAAGCAGAATGCGTCCTGCGAAAGCGGGAAAGAGCGAAAGAATGAGCTTCTCGAGACAGAAGGAAGTTCTTGAGATGCCGAACCTGATCGAAATCCAGAAAACCTCGTACCAGTGGTTCCTTGACGACGGTTTGAAGGAAGTTTTCGAAGACATCTCTCCGATCGCTGATTTCGCAGGTCACCTGAGCCTGGAGTTTGTCGATTTTACTTTATGTAAAGACGACATCAAATATACCATCGAGGAGTGTAAGGAACGCGACGCGACCTACGCCGCCCCGCTGAAGGTAAAGGTCAGGCTCTGCAATAAAGACAAAGACGAAATCAACGAACATGAGATATTCATGGGCGACCTTCCGCTCATGACGGACACCGGGTCTTTCGTTATCAATGGCGCAGAGCGTGTCATTGTCAGCCAGCTGGTGCGTTCTCCCGGCATTTATTATGGCGTCACCCATGATAAGATCGGAAAAGAGCTGTACTCCTGCACCGTGATCCCGAACCGCGGCGCGTGGCTGGAGTATGAGACGGATTCCAACGATATATTTTACGTCCGGGTGGACCGTACCAGGAAAGTGCCGGTGACGGTTCTGGTCCGCGCCCTCGGCTACGGCACCAACGCGGAGATCCTGGATCTTTTCGGCGAAGAGCCGAAACTCCTGGCCAGCTTCGGAAAGGACGTCTCGGACAATTACCAGGACGGCCTGCTGGAATTGTATAAAAAGATTCGTCCGGGCGAGCCGCTTTCCGTCGACAGCGCGGAGAGCCTGCTTAACAGCATGTTCTTCGATCCCAGGAGATACGACCTGGCCCGCGTGGGACGTTACAAATTTAATAAGAAGCTTTCCTTCGGCCTGCGTCTGAAGGGGCACACGCTGGCGGAGGACGTTGTCGATCCTTCGACGGGCGAGGTATTGGCGACAGCCGGCCAGAAGCTGGACAAAAAGACCGGCGAGGCCATCCAGAATGCGGCGGTTCCTTACGTCTGGATCCAGGGCGTGGACCGGAACGTAAAGGTTCTTTCGAACATGATGGTCGACCTGAGCTGCTACGTGAATTTCCCGCCGTCCGAGGCAGGGATTTCGGAGTTAGTATTCTACCCGGTGCTGAAGCCTATACTGGATGAATATGGAGACGACGAGGAGGAACTGAAGCGCGTGATCCGGCGCAATGCCCGCGAGCTGGTTCCGAAGCACATCACCAAGGAAGATATTATTGCTTCCATTAACTATAATATGCACCTGGAGCAGCAGATCGGCAATACCGATGATATCGATCATCTGGGCAACCGCCGTATCCGTGCCGTAGGCGAACTTCTGCAGAACCAGTACCGCATCGGCCTGGCCCGCATGGAGCGCGTGGTGCGCGAGCGTATGACGACGCAGGACATGGACGGCATGACGCCCCAGTCCCTGATCAATATTAAGCCCGTGACCGCGGCGGTGAAGGAATTTTTCGGCAGTTCCCAGCTGTCCCAGTTCATGGATCAGAACAACCCGCTGGCGGAGCTGACCAACAAGCGGCGTCTGTCGGCATTGGGCCCCGGCGGCCTGTCCAGGGACCGCGCCGGATTCGAGGTCCGCGACGTACACTACACCCATTACGGACGTATGTGCCCGATCGAGACCCCTGAAGGTCCGAACATTGGTCTGATCAACTCCCTGGCGACCTATGCGCGGGTGAATATCTACGGCTTCGTAGAGGCGCCTTACCGGATCGTAGACAAGAGCGACCCGAGGAATCCGCGCGTCACCGACGAGGTAGTGTACCTGACGGCGGACGAGGAAGACAATTTCGTCGTGGCCCAGGCGAATGAGCCGCTGGACGACGACGGGCATTTTGTCAACAACAATATTTCCGGACGTTTCCGCGCTGAGACTTCTTCGTTCCAGAAGGCCAGCATCGATCTGATGGACGTGTCGCCGAAGATGGTATTTTCCGTGGCGACTTCCATGATCCCGTTCCTGGAGAACGACGACGCCAACCGTGCGCTGATGGGTTCCAACATGCAGCGCCAGGCTGTGCCGCTGCTGACGACGGAAGCGCCGGTGGTCGGCACCGGCATGGAAGCGAAAGCGGCCGTGGACTCCGGCGTCTGCGTGGTGGCGAAGAACGCCGGTACGGTCGAGCGCTCCGCCTCCAACGAGATCATTATCCGGAGAGATGCGGACGGCGTGCGCGACACTTACCGCCTGACGAAATTTAAGAGAAGCAACCAGTCCAACTGCTACAACCAGAAGCCCATCGTCAATAAGGGCGACCATGTGGAGGCCGGCGAGGTCATTGCGGACGGCCCGTCCACCCAGAACGGCGAGATCGCCCTGGGCAAGAACCCGCTGATCGGCTTCATGACCTGGGAGGGGTACAACTATGAGGACGCGGTTCTGCTGAGTGAAAGACTGGTCATGGACGATGTTTACACGTCCGTGCACATTGAGGAATATGAGGCCGAGGCCCGCGATACCAAGCTGGGGCCGGAGGAGATCACCCGCGACGTGCCCGGCGTCGGCGAGGACGCCCTGAAGGATCTGGACGAGCGGGGCATCATCCGCATCGGCGCGGAGGTCCGCGCCCAGGATATCCTGGTGGGCAAGGTGACCCCCAAGGGCGAGACGGAGCTGACCGCGGAGGAGCGGCTGCTGAGGGCGATCTTCGGCGAGAAGGCCCGCGAGGTCCGCGACACTTCGCTGAAAGTGCCCCACGGCGCTTACGGCATCGTGGTGGACGCGAAGGTATTTACCAGAGAGAACGGCGACGAGCTGTCCCCGGGCGTGAACCAGACGGTGCGCATCTACATTGCCCAGAAGAGGAAGATCTCCGTGGGCGATAAGATGGCCGGACGCCACGGCAACAAGGGCGTGGTGTCCCGCGTGCTGCCGGTGGAGGATATGCCGTTCCTGCCCAACGGCCGTCCGCTGGATATCGTGCTGAACCCCCTGGGCGTGCCTTCCCGTATGAATATCGGGCAGGTGCTGGAGACGCACCTGAGCCTGGCCGCGAAAGCGCTGGGCTTCAACGTATCCACGCCGGTCTTCGACGGAGCGGATGAGAAAGACATCATGGACGCTCTGGATATGGCGAACGATTATGTCAATGGTACCTGGGAAGATTTCCAGGAGAAATATAAGGATGTTCTGGAACCGTCGGTGATGGAGTATCTGGGTTCCCATCTGGAGCACCGGGAGGTCTGGAAAGGCGTTCCCATCCGCCGCGACGGCAAGGTGCGCCTGCGCGACGGGCGGACCGGGGAATATTTTGACAGCCCCGTCACCGTCGGCCACATGCACTACCTGAAGCTCCACCATCTGGTAGACGACAAGATCCACGCCCGTTCTACCGGCCCATACTCCCTGGTGACGCAGCAGCCCCTGGGCGGCAAGGCCCAGTTCGGCGGACAGCGTTTCGGAGAGATGGAGGTGTGGGCGCTGGAGGCCTACGGCGCTTCCTACACGCTGCAGGAGATCCTGACGGTGAAGTCCGACGACGTGGTGGGCCGTGTGAAGACCTACGAGGCGATCATCAAGGGCGAGAATATCCCCGAGGCAGGCATTCCGGAGTCCTTTAAGGTACTTCTGAAAGAGCTCCAGTCCCTGGGCCTGGATGTGAGAGTGCTGCGGGACGACAATACGGAGGTCGAACTGACGGAATCCGTAGATTATGGAGATACGGATCTGAAAGCCATCATTGAGGGAGACCGTTCCTACGACAGAGAGGAATCCTTCGGCGCGTACGGCTATCAGTCTCAGGAATTCCAGGACGGCGAGCTGGTGGACGTCGACGCGGACGCGGAAGAAGAGGATGACGATTACGACGACGATTACAGCGATCTGGAGCCGAATGACGACGATTTTGACGGAGAGAACTAGAACCGTGTGCGGCTGAACTGTGACGATTTTATGATAGGAGGGAGTATCACTCATGCCTGAGACGAATGAAACTTATCAACCTATGACGTTTGACGCAATAAAGATTGGCCTGGCCTCTCCGGAGAAGATCCTGGAATGGTCCCACGGGGAAGTGAAGAAACCGGAAACCATCAACTACAGGACGCTGAAACCGGAAAAAGACGGTCTGTTCTGCGAGCGTATTTTTGGACCCAGCAAGGACTGGGAGTGCCATTGCGGCAAGTACAAAAAGATCCGCTACAAAGGCGTGATCTGCGACCGCTGCGGCGTGGAGGTCACCAAAGCCAGCGTCCGCCGCGAGCGTACCGGCCATATCCAGCTGGCGGCCCCGGTGTCCCATATCTGGTATTTCAAGGGGATCCCCAGCCGCATGGGCCTGATCCTGGATCTGTCGCCCAGGGTATTGGAGAAGGTTCTGTATTTCGCGTCCTATATTGTGCTGGACGCGGGAAATACCGGCCTGCAGTATAAGCAGGTGCTTTCCGAGAAAGAGTACCGGGAAGAGCTGGAGAAATACGGCGCGGGCGCGTTTCGGGTCGGGATGGGCGCGGAGGCGATTCAGGAGCTTCTGAAAGCCATCGACCTTGACAGGGACTCGGAAGAGCTGAGAAAAGAGCTGAAGGATTCCACGGGGCAGAAACGTGCCAGGATCATCAAGCGGCTGGAGGTCGTGGAGGCGTTCCGCAGCTCCGGCAACAAGCCTGAGTGGATGATCATGACCGTGATCCCGGTGATCCCGCCGGATATCCGCCCGATGGTACAGCTGGACGGCGGCCGTTTCGCCACCTCTGACTTGAACGATTTATATAGAAGGATCATTAACCGCAACAATCGTCTGGCGAGACTGCTGGAGCTGGGCGCGCCGGACATCATTGTCCGCAACGAGAAGCGTATGCTCCAGGAAGCGGTGGACGCCCTGATCGACAACGGCAGGCGCGGCAGGCCCGTGACCGGACCCGGCAACCGGGCGCTGAAGTCCATTTCCGATATGCTGAAGGGCAAGCAGGGCCGGTTCCGCCAGAACCTCCTGGGCAAGCGTGTGGACTATTCCGGCCGTTCCGTGATCGTGGTCGGGCCGGAGCTGAAGATTTACCAGTGCGGCCTGCCGAAGGAAATGGCGATCGAGCTGTTCAAGCCCTTCGTCATGAAGGAGCTGGTTTCCAACGGCACCGCCCACAACATCAAGAACGCGAAGAAGATGGTGGAGCGTCTGCAGCCGGAGGTCTGGGATGTGCTGGACGAGGTCATCAAGGAGCATCCGGTTATGCTGAACCGCGCTCCTACCCTGCACAGGCTGGGCATCCAGGCGTTTGAGCCGATCCTGGTCGAGGGCAAGGCGATCAAGCTGCACCCGCTGGTTTGTACCGCGTTCAACGCGGACTTCGACGGCGACCAGATGGCGGTCCATCTGCCCCTGTCCGTGGAGGCGCAGGCAGAGTGCCGTTTCCTGCTGCTGTCCCCGAATAACCTGCTGAAGCCCTCCGACGGCGGTCCCGTGGCGGTTCCGTCTCAGGATATGGTGCTGGGTATCTACTACCTGACGCAGGAAAGGCCGGGCGCGAAAGGAGAGGGCATGATCTTCAAGAGCCCCAACGAAGCGATTCTGGCGTATGAGAACGGCGCGGCGACCCTTCATTCCAAAGTGAAGGTCCGCGTGACGAAGACCATGCCGGACGGCACGGTGAAGACCGGCATCATTGAGTCCACGATCGGGCGGTTCATCTTCAATGAGATCATCCCGCAGGATCTGGGCTTTGTGGACCGCAGCATCCCCGGCAACGAGCTGAAGCTGGAGGTCGATTTCCACGTCGGCAAGAAACAGTGCAAGCAGATTCTGGAGAAGGTCATCAATGTCCACGGGGCCAGCCAGACGGCGGAGACCCTGGACGATATCAAGGCCATTGGGTATAAATATTCCACCAAGGCGGCCATGACCGTTTCCATTTCCGATATGACGGTGCCCGAGAGCAAGCCGAAGCTGATCGCCGACGCCCAGGCTACGGTGGACCGCATCGCGAAGAACTACCGCCGCGGCCTGATCACCGAGGAGGAACGTTACAAAGAGGTCATCGACACCTGGAAGAACACAGACGATCAGCTGACCCACGACCTGTTGTCCGGCCTGGATAAATACAACAACATCTTCATGATGGCCGACTCCGGAGCCCGCGGTTCCGATAAGCAGATCAAGCAGCTGGCCGGTATGCGCGGACTGATGGCGGATACCACAGGACACACCATCGAGCTGCCGATCAAGTCCAACTTCCGTGAGGGACTGGACGTACTGGAATACTTCATTTCCGCTCACGGCGCCCGCAAGGGTCTGTCCGATACGGCGCTGCGTACCGCCGACTCCGGTTATCTGACCCGGCGTCTGGTGGACGTGTCCCAGGACCTGATCATCCGCGAGGTGGACTGCTGTGAGGGCAAGGAGATCCCCTATATGGAGATCAAGGCGTTCATGGATGACCGAGAGACCATCGAAAGTCTCCAGGAGAGACTGACAGGCCGGTATATCGCCGAGACCATCACCGACCCGGATACGGGAGAGGTGGTCGTGAAGGCCAACCATATGTGTACGCCGGCCCGTGCGGCTGCGGTCATGAAGGTACTGCAGAAGACCGGTAAGAAGAGCGTCAGGATCCGTACCGTCCTGTCCTGCAAGTCCCATATCGGCGTCTGCTCCAAGTGTTACGGAGCGAACCTGGCGACGGGGCAGCCGGTACAGGTGGGCGAGGCGGTCGGTATCATTGCGGCTCAGTCCATCGGCGAGCCCGGCACGCAGCTGACCATGCGTACGTTCCACACCGGCGGCGTGGCCGGCGGCGACATCACACAGGGTCTTCCCCGTGTCGAGGAGCTGTTCGAGGCCCGCAAGCCGAAGGGTCTGGCGATCATCACGGAGATTCCCGGCGTGGTTGCCATCAAGGACACGAAGAAGAAGCGGGAAGTCACGGTTACGGACAACGAGACCGGCAATTCCAAGACCTACCTGATTCCTTACGGTTCCCGCATCCGCGTGACCGACGGACAGGAGATCGAAGCCGGCGACGAGCTGACCGAGGGCAGCGTGAACCCCCATGACATCCTGAAGATCAAAGGCGTCCGCGCCGTGCAGGATTATATGCTTCGCGAGGTTCAGAGAGTGTACCGCCTCCAGGGCGTGGAAATCAACGACAAGCACATTGAGATCATCGTGCGTCAGATGCTGAAGAAGATGCGCATAGAGGAAAGCGGCGACAGCGATCTGCTGCCCGGCGTTTCCCTGGATGTGCTGGAGTTTGAGGATATGAATGAAAAGCTGATCGCCGAGGGCAAGGAGCCGGCGGTCGGCAAGCAGGTCATGCTGGGAATCACGAAGGCATCCCTGGCGACGGATTCCTTCCTGTCGGCGGCGTCCTTCCAGGAGACGACGAAGGTCCTGACCGAGGCGGCCATCAACGGCAAGATCGATCATCTGATCGGCCTGAAAGAGAACGTCCTGATCGGAAAACCGATCCCGGCCGGCACCGGCATGAAGCGTTACCGTTCCGTGATGCTGAGTACCGACATCAAGAAAGAGGATGAGATCAGCGTCAGTGAAGAAGATGAGGACGATGAGCTTCTTCTGGACGAAGAACAGGATGTCGCGGAGGCGGCCGGAGAACCGGATGACCTGACCGAAGAACCGGATGATCTGGACGATCTGGACGAGGATGACGGTGTGGAGGACGAAGAGACCGCAGAGGATGTCCCGGACGAGGAGGACGATTCGGAGACCGAATGATCCGGACCGGATATATGAGACGAAACGAAATAGAAGGGATTGTCTCAAAATAGCATGATGTAAAAAACAGCCTGGTATTTAGCGGGGGAAAGCACGAAGGATTCATGTTTTTCCCCGCTGTTTTTAACTTTTTATATGGCCCCATTTCTACATAAACGGTTTTTGCGGCAGTCCCTTCTTTGACTGTATGCTGGTGTGCCGGATGGCGGTACCGCAGGAAACGGAAACTGATCCATTAGCAGAGCGTTGGCTGTATGCCGGTGTGCCGGATGGCGGAGCGGTAATGGATTCCTGAGAGAAGTTTCATGGATGGACGCGGGGAGAATGCGGCAGGATATTTTGCGGGGAATACGCCGGAATTAGAGCGGCGGGTACAAAATAATACACGTTACTTTTCACACGCAGCCAGAAAGAGCCGATGACTCTCACTTTAACCTGTAACAGTCATCGGCTCAAAACAGAAAATGAAAATCATTTTCAAAAATAATTGACTTTCTCAAATACCGGCGCTATAATAACAGCGGAGGTGATTCTGTGATGGCAGATTTGATCATTATCGTGGTGATCGGCGGCGCGGCAGCCGCTATCGTATATAAGAAGATCAAGGACCTGAAAGCGGGAAAGACCGGCTGCGCAGGCTGTTCCGGCTGCAGCGCGGGCGGCTGCGCGGGCTGCTCCGGGTGCGGCGCGAAAGCCGGAAAAGGTACGGCCGCAAATAGGTAACAATTCAGCCGCGCCATTCGCAAAGCCGCGCTTACGCGCTTTCCGTCGCTTCGCGACTGCCTTTGCTCATAAAATGGCGCTCCCTCAGCCGCCAGACATGATGGAAAATTCGTGCAGGCACGATTTTCCATCAAATCAGGCGGCTGGCTGAACTGTTACGCAAATAGAAAATCATGACGTTTTTTCGGTTGACTTTGCGCATCATGTCATGTAGAATGGTTACAGAAAGTACCATTGAGAGGACGTGACATAATGCGGAAAACGGATTCCAATAAAAAGAATTTCATAGGTCTGGGCGTTATGGCTGTGGCGGCCGTGGCGGTGATCGCGGTATCGTCGCCGCTGGAACATGCGCTGTCGGCGATCATTCCGGCCCCGGCAGGCGTGATCGTATACAAACAGGTGGAGGCCCCGGCGTCGTCCCGCGCCAACGGAGTGGTGTCCGCGGACGAATGGGCGGCCGTTTATCCGGAGATCGTGGCTTCCTATCGGATGAACGATGAGAACAGTTACCGCGTGGACTATCTCGAAGAGTCCCCTTATCTGAAGACGATCTACGAGGGCTTCGGTTTTGCCAAGGATTACACCAGCGCCGTGGCCCATACCTACACGCTGGAGGATGTGGCGAAGACCGAACGGCCCCATCCGCTGGCGAACTGCCTGACCTGCAAGACGCCGGATTACACGAAGCTGGTCAACGACATGGGCGTCGAGGCATATCAGTATGATTTCAATGAGACCCACGCGCAGATGGTCGAAAATATCAGCTGCTATAACTGCCATGAGAACCAGGCGGGGAACGGCGGGCAGCTGGTCGTGACCCATTCCTACGTGACCCAGGCTCTGGGCAGTGAGATGGCCGCTATCGATCCGTCCACATTATCCTGCGGGCAGTGCCATATCGAGTATTATTTCGCGCCGGATACCAAAGAGACGAAGATGCCTTATACCAGCGTGGCGTCCATGGATCCGGAGGCGATCCTGGCTTATTATAATGAGATGGGCTTTTCCGACTGGACCCAGGAGAGCACGGGGACTGGTATGCTGAAAGCGCAGCATCCGGAGTTTGAGACGTATCTGGGCGCGGGCAGCGTTCACGTAGGTTTCGGTATGAGTTGTGCGGACTGTCATATGGCCGTAGTCACGGAGAAAGGCAAGACCTACACCAGCCACAAATGGGAGAGCCCGCTGGCGAACCAGGCGATCCTGGACACCTGCGTCAGCTGTCACGGCGATACGGACATTGCCGCGAAAGTAAAGACGATCCAGGATGAGATCACGGCCCGTGAAACCGAGATCGGGGAGAAGCTGGCATCGCTGAAAGATGCGCTGGCGGACGCGGCAGCCGCGGGGAAGCTGTCGGAGGAAGAGCTGGATGCGGTCCGTTCCCTGTACCGCGACGCGCAGTGGTATTTCGACTTCTGCTATGTGGAGAACAGCGAGGGCGCGCACAATTCCACGCTGTCGAGGCGATGCCTGGACGAATCGGAGAAGCGGATCACAGAGGCGATGGGGCTTCTGGGGCTCTGATCGAAGAATGATATACGGAGAAGATAGGATGCGAGGGCCGGGGATCTGTCTGCCGGCCCTTGTTTTTGGACTGTAGACCGGCGGTCTATCCGGATCTGTGCCGTTTTCCGGACGGATCCCGCGGGAAACGGCGATCGTCCGGAAACGCTTCATCCGGGTTAGGAGTTGGATATGGAACGATTGAAAAAAGCAGGGCGGTTCCTGTGTTCGATGAAATGCGCGGTCATGCTGCTGATCCTGCTGGCTTTGGCCTGCACGCTCGGGAGCCTGATCCCCCAGGGGCAGACGGCGGCCTATTATACGCAGCAGTATCCGGAATCGCTGGCCGGGGCGGTTCTTTTGTTCCGGCTGGACGATGTGTTCCACTGCTGGTGGTTCGTGGGCCTGACGCTGTTTTTGTGCGCCAATCTGCTGGCCTGCAACGTGCTGCGTTTCCCGGCGCTGCTGCGGAGGATGCGGGAGGGATTTACGGTCACGAAGCGCCTGGCGGAATGGGACGGCCGTCCGGCGGCGGTCGTGGACACGGAGCCGGAGAAATGGTTCCGCAAGCTGGGGTTCCGGAACGTGAAAAAGGGCGTCGCAGCGTTTCGCCACATCGGAGAGGACCGGTCCGACAGTGCAGGGCAGACGGAGCCGTCCGTTCCTGTCCGTTACGCGGTCCGTCACCGCTGGGGGATCTGGGGCGCGTGGCTGTGTCATTTGGGGATGCTGGTGATCATCGCCGGGTTCAGTCTCGGGCAGATGTTCCAGACCCAGTACACGGTTTACGGGGTGCCCGGACAAACCAGGCCGGTCGGCGACACCGGCTACGAACTGCGCATCGATGATTTCCGGGTGAAGCTGCGCGCGGATGATACCGTGGAGCAGTATGAGACGGACATGACGGTGCGCCGGGCGGAAGACGGCGCTTCTATGAGCGGGACGGCCAGCGTCAACCATCCGCTGTCGCTGTTCGGCATGAAATTTTATCAGAATTCCACGGGCTGGGCCGCGGATCTGGAGGTCTGGAAAGGCGATGAAAAGCTGCAGGAGGGCGTGATCTGCGCCGGAGAATACGCTCTGGTGGAGGATATGGACGGACTGGCCGTCCTGTTCAACGCGTTTTATCCGGATTACGTCACGGATCCCGATGGGATGCCCATGACGCAGTCATCGGCGCTGAACCATCCCGGCTATCTGTATACGCTTTACTATCACGACCAGATATTGGGCATGAACGTGCTGACGGACGGCGAGATCATCACGGTGGACGAGTACGGCATCCTGTTTAAGGACCCGCAGCCGTACACGCTGATCCAGGCAAAGCGGGATCCGTTTACGCCGGTGGCGGCGGCAGGCGGTCTGCTGGTCATGGTGTCGCTGGTTCTGGCTTTTTACCTGCCTCCGGAAGAAGTGTGGGCCGTGCAGCAGGCGGACGGGACCTGGGCCCTGAGCGGAAAGAGCCGCAAGGCGGGAGCGTATTTCCTGGAGGAACTGAAAAAGGCGGACGTACAGAGCGAAAATGGCCGGAGTGCCCCGCGGTAGAATGGCCGCGGCCATACAAAGAAAAGGAGAAGATTATGATGGGAAGCACTCAGCTCCTGGAGATCGAAAACGGTCTTTTTACGGCCGTAATGATCCTGTATCTGATTTCCATGGTTTTATATTTTATCTTTTTTGCGATGAAGAATGAGAAAGCGGGGCGCATCGCCGGCTGGGTCATCACCGCTGCTTTTGTACTTCACACGGCGGCCCTGATCGTCCGCGGCGTCGGCGCGGGGCGGCTGCCCCTGACGAACCAGTACGAATTTGCCACCAGCTTCGCCTGGGGGATCTGCCTGTGTTTCCTGATCTTTGCGTACCGGTACCATTTCCGGGCGCTGGGCACGTTCGTATCGCCGGTCATTTTCCTGCTGATCGGCTACGCGGCCATGCAGAGCCGGGAAGTGCGGGAACTGATGCCGGCCCTGCGCAGCAACTGGCTCGGCATCCATGTCTCTACCGCGATCATTTCTTATGGGGCCTTCGGCGTATCCTTTGCCGTTTCCCTCATGTTCCTGCTGAAAGAGGGGCGGGAGAACCATGATTTCTGGAAGCGGCACATACCGGACTATGACCGGCTGGACATCATCAGCTACCGCGCCGTCTCTCTGGGATTTCTGTTTCTGACTTTCGTGATCGTCAGCGGTTCCATCTGGGCGGAACGGGCCTGGGGCAGCTATTGGTCCTGGGACCCCAAGGAGACCTGGTCCCTGATCACCTGGATTATCTACGCGCTGTATCTTCACCTGCGCCTGAACAAGGGCTGGCGCGGGAAAAAGGCGGCCTGGTTCGCGGTGATCGGGTTCGTCTGCGTGCTGTTCACGTATATCGGCGTAAACACGTTTATACCGGGAATCCACAGCTACGCGTAGGCGGACGCAGGGCCATGTTGTGCCAGTCTGGCCGAAGCGGTATCACGATCCGCAGCTACGCGTAGGCGGACGCCGGGGACGCTCCGGTTTTATCGATCATTGCCGCGCCCTGGTCCGCAGCCGCAGGCGTCAGGATCCTGGCGCTATGCGGATGTTTCTGACGCCTGCGGCGGCCATCCTGAAACTGCAGTCAACGGCGCCGGGATTTGAAACAGGCTGCCGGGCCTTGGTATATCTATGAATGAAAAGTGGGTTTCCTTACGGCAGGTTGCCGCGGGAAACCCGTTTTTGGATGAGGAAACCGGGCGGCTCCTTCCGTTTTTACATTAAAGTCCTATTTCGTCGCGGAAAACGCTGCCGAAAACTGCGGGATATGCAGTACAGATAACTTTTCAATGTCTCTTGCTTTACAGATGGACTTGCCTTATAATGGTTTCAGGCCACATTCGACGGTTTTCCGGTATGTCCTGCTTCTT
The DNA here is from genome assembly GCA_947626915.1 of uncultured Lachnospiraceae bacterium. Lineage (GTDB taxonomy): Bacteria > Bacillota > Clostridia > Lachnospirales > Lachnospiraceae > UBA3402. The sequence continues at coordinate 380 of CANQUA010000075.1, read as the reverse complement.
CTTTTCCATTATGAGCCTGCGATTTGTGTGATCAGGAGGAATGTAGGAAATGAAAGAAACGTCAGACAACACCAATTCCTACAGAAGAGAAACTCCGGAGGAGAAGTATACAGAAGAGAAAATGACAGAGGGCAATAATCGCCCGGATGAAGGTACAGCAGATAAAAATAACGCAGATGAAAATACGACAGATAAAAACGCCGCGAGAGATAAGACAGTCGCTATAGGCGGCGCAGGGGAGAAGGCGGCCGGCCCGGACGCTGCGGAGGGAAACGGCGATCTGTATTCCCCGGCCGCGCATGTCCGGGACGCCAACAGCCGCACCATCTTCCGCAGCCGCAAACTCACCTGCCAGTTTTTGCGGGATTACACCGGCCTCT
>CANQUA010000074.1 GCA_947626915.1 uncultured Lachnospiraceae bacterium | reverse complement strand
ACGAGGTCAACAACGATTACCGCGCCGCCCTGACTGCCCACGGCATGCTCCTGTCCGGCATCTCTCCTGACGGGCGCATCGTGGAAATGATCGAGCTGCCGGATCATCCCTGGTTCATCGCCACCCAGGCGCATCCGGAACTGAAATCCCGGCCCAACAAACCCCATCCGCTGTTCCGCGGATTCATCGAGGCGGCGCTGAAGCAGGCGGGCGCAAAAAACAATTAAAATTTTAAATGACTTTTTGGCGCCCTCCTGCAATACGGATCCTGCAACTGCAAATAAACGGCTCCTTCCCTTCATGCGGTTTTACAGCGATTTCCTTCCGGTCTGCCTGCGCGATCATTCTGCTGCCGTTCCTGCCGCGGAATGCAAACATCCGTGTATATTTCCGCCGTCCTGCCGCATACTATCCGCGACACCAAAAAGGTCCGCCGGATAGTATGCGGCAGACCGGATCACGCAGCCAGTAAACAGATGGGAGGTAACAAGCGATATGCATCTGCGTTTTTCAGCCCGAAATCAGGCCCCGGACGACGAAAATCCGTGGGAAGAGGATTACGAGGAGAACGATTATGAGGAAGAGGACCCTTACGGGTGCTTTATGGACGACGATACCATCGAAATGAAAGCCGGATCCGCTATGGACTTCACCGGTCTGATTCCGTCCCTGCCGGAATCGGAGGATGAATTAGCGGCCTACGCGGAACTCTACCGCTATCCGGGAGATATCCTGCAGGATTAAAATGGGAGCCGCCGCCCGCGGTACCCGGATGAACATGCTTCGTCCCCGGGTATCGCAGACGGCGGCATCCCGTCCATGCTCCGGACGTCAGACTTTCCCGCAGCCGCCTCAGGCCGTCTCGCTTTTGGCGGATTCGATCATCTCTGCGCACTCGGCCGCAATCGCCCCGTCGCCAGCGGCCAGCTCCGCCAGCGGCGCTCTCACGCTTCCCACATCGGGGCCGCCCTGTCTGCGGAGGATTTCCTTGATCACCGCATACATATTTCCGTGGCCGGAACACATTTTGTAAATGATTTCGCAGATCCGGTTCTGCACAAATCTGGCCTTTTCATGCTCTCCGGCCAGAAACAGTTCCCGCGCCCGCAGAAATAGCTCCGGCATCGCCGCGTAGGTGCCGCCGATCCCGCCGATGGCCCCGGCCGCCAGGCCGGACACAAACTGCTCGTCCGGACCGTTGAACACGATCACGCCCTCATTGCGGAACATCTGGATATCCTGCACCGGCATCGAAGAGTTCTTCACGCCGATCACCCGCGGATTCTTCTTCATTTCCCGCAAAAGCGGAACGGTCAGCGCCACACCGGCCAGCTGCGGAATATTGTAAATGATAAAATCCGTTTTCGGGGCGGCGGCTGAAATATCATTCCAATACCGGGCAATCGCGTGATCCGGCAGATGGAAATAGATCGGCGGGATCGCCGCGATCGCGTCCACGCCCAGGCTCTCCGCATGAGCCGCCAGCTCCCGGCTGTCCTTCGTGTTATTGCAGGCGACATGGGCGATGACCGTCACTTTTCCGGCGGCAGCTTCCAGCACCTGCTCCAGCACCAGCTTCCGCTCCTCCACACTCTGGTAGATACATTCGCCTGAAGAGCCGCCCACATACAGGCCCTGGACCCCTTTTCCGATCAGGTACCCGGCCAGCTCCCGCACAGCCCGCGCGGATATGCGGCCCTCCCGGTCATAACAGGCATAAAACGCGGGAATGACTCCCTGGTATTTTTCCATACTTACCATAAACGCTCCTTTCCGCAAAACTCTGCCACCCTGTTTTTATGATTCATGCTCCTTACCGCCGATAAGGAAGGATCCGCCCAGCCGGTACCTTTTCCGGATACGCCGCCGATACGCCCCGGCTCTCCTTACAGCGCTTCCAAGGGCAGTCTGAAAATACCCCGGCTGGAAATTTCATCGTGACATCCGATTCCATTACTGGTATAATAAAGGTGTCAATGGCCGGCCGGTCATTTTCCAGCCTGAACCATCCGTGGCCGTCCGTCGTTTGACACAAGGATCATACTATTACTATACACAAAAAACGCTCTCTTTTCAAGAAAGGATTCCGAAAAATGAGAACACCGCTTACCGACCTTCTGGCCGCCACAAAAGGCAGTATGATCGTTTCCTGCCAGGCGCTTCCGGGAGAACCTCTATATGATAAAGAACGTTCCATTATGCCCTATATGGCCCTGGCCGCCAAAGAGGCCGGCTGCCGCTGCATCCGTACCAGCAGCGTCCGGGATGTGCTGGCCATCAAAGAAATGACCGGCCTGCCCTGCATCGGCCTGATCAAGCGGGTCTATGAGGGTTACGACGGCTATATTACCCCCACCATGCGGGAGGTTGACGAGCTGGCAGAAGCCGGGGCCGACGTGATCGCACTTGACTGCACTCTCCGCACCCGCGGGGACGGCTCCACCGTCGCTGATTTTCTGGAGGATATCCGGCGCAAATACCCGGATATCCCGCTGATGGCCGATATTTCCACGCTGGAGGAAGGGATTCACGCCTGGCAGTGCGGCGTGGATCTGGTCGGGACCACCTTAAGCGGCTACACTCCCTATTCTCCGCAGCTGGACGGCCCCGACTATGATCTGGTGACGGGCCTCGTAAACACGCTGCCCATTCCCGTCATCGCCGAGGGGCGGATCCATTTCCCGGATCAGGCCGTCCGAATGCTCGGTCTGGGCGCTCATGCTGTGGTCGTCGGCGGCGCCATCACACGTCCCCTGGAAATCGCCCGGCGGTTCTTCGGCGCGATCCGCTCTGCCCGGGAAGACGGCGGCGTGGCCGGGAGAATCTTATGAACATACTCGTATTCGACATCGGCGGGACCGCCATCAAATACGGCGTCTGCGCCGGCGGACGGCTGCTGCATTCCGCCGAGACGCCCACCCGGGCCCATCTGGGCGGCCGCCGTATCCTGGAGACGCTGAATTCCCTGATCGCGCAGGAGACCGGCTATGAAGCCATCGGCGTCAGCACCGCGGGCCAGGTAAACGCAGCCGAAGGTTCCATTTTGTACGCCAACAGCAACATCCCGGACTATACCGGCTGCCAGATCCGCCGGGAACTGGAAGCACGCTTCCACGTCCCTGTCGCTGTCGAGAACGATGTCAACGCGGCGGCGCTCGGCGAGGCGGTTTACGGAAGCGGACGCGATATTCCCAGCTTTCTGTGCCTGACCTACGGCACGGGGATCGGCGGCGCCATCATCGAGAACCACCGGATCTATCATGGTTCCGGCTACTCCGCCGCAGAATTCGGCTCCATCATCACGCACTGTGACGCCAAGCTGGCGGGAAGCGACTTTTGGGACGGCTGCTACGAACGCTACGCCTCCGCAACCGCCCTTGTAAACGCCGCCAGACGATACGACACGCGCCTGACTGACGGGCGGAAGATCTTTCAGGCCCTGGACGACCCGCGTGTCATGGAAATCCTGGACCGCTGGACCGATGAGCTTATGGCCGGCCTGGCCTCGCTCATCCACATTTTCAATCCGACCTGCGTGATCCTGGGCGGCGGGATCATGTCCCAGCCCCTGGTCTTTCAGAAAATCGACGAGCGGCGCGGGCGGTTCATTATGCCCAGTTTTAACCACGTCAAAATCCGGCCTGCGCTTTTGGGCAATCAGGCCGGACTTCTGGGAGCTTATTCTCTTGCGGAAACGGCCCTGCGGCAGGGCGGCGTCTCCTAATCCGTTTTCCCGGTTTCTGCCGGGCCGGACTGACGGAGCTCTTCCTCCGCCGCCCGCTTCTGCGCGGTTTCCACCAGACTCAGAAATTCTTTGCGGTAGTCGTCGGAATCCCGATGCACGCAGGGCTCCGCCAGTGCCAGGACGCTGTCATAGGTAGACGTGCCCTTGTACCCGCTGTCCCGCAGCACCATGCCGAATTCGGCCACTGCCGCCGCAAAAGACAGATTTTCCGAAAGCGTTTCCTGATAAACTGCCGCTTTCACCGGGTATTCCAGCAATTTGCTGATATCGCCCGACGGCTGCTTATAGCGCAGGCTCACGGTCAGCAGTTCGGTCTCGTCGGGAGACGCCGCAGAACCGCCGTTTCCATCCGTTTCCGAACCGATTCCCGCCCCGTCGCCTGCGTCCGTATCCTCATCTGCCGCGGAACCGTTCCCCTGCGCGGCGTTTCCCTGATACCGGAACTCTTTCTCCTCCGGCACATCCTCGCCGCCTGCCGGAATGATCTCATACAGGGCCGTCACCGTATGCCCCGCGCCGATTTCTCCGGCGTCCACGGTATCATCGTCAAAATCCTCATTGTTCAACATGCGGTTCTCGTAACCTACCAACCGGTAACCTCCCACGTAATTAGGGTTAAATTCCACTTGGATCTTTACGTCCTTCGCCACCGTCACCAGCGTGCCGCCCATCTCATCCACCAACACTTTTTTGGCTTCCAGAATGCTGTCGATGTAACTGTAATTGCCGTCGCCGTTATCCGCCAGGGCTTCCATTTTATTGTCTTTGAGATTGCCGCTGCCTACGCCCAGCACGGACAGATGGACGCCGCTCTTCTTTTTCTCCTGGATCAGCCGGATCAGTTCTCCCTCGCTGCTGATCCCTACATTCAGGTCCCCGTCCGTCGCCAGAATCACCCGGTTGTTGCCGCCGGGGATGAAATGCTTCTCCGCCAGCTCGTAGGCTTTCCGGATCCCCGCCGCCCCGGCCGTGGATCCTTCCGCTTCCAGATCGTCAATGGCCGCCGTGATCTTCGCCGTCTCACTGCCGGATGCGCCGTCCAGAACCACCGATTCATAACCTGCATAGGTTACAATGGAAATGCAGTCGTTCTCGTTCAGATTCTCCGCCAGCATTGTAAACGCTTTCTGCACCAGCGGCAGCTTATTACCGGAATACATGGAACCGGACACATCCAGCAGGAACACGAAATTGGACGCGGGACGTTCATGGAAATCGATCTCCTGCGCCTTCAATCCGATCATCAGCAGACGGTGGTCCGCATTCCAGGGACAGTCCGCGTATTCCACTGTCACGGAAAACGGATCCTCTCCCGACGGTTCCGGATAATCATAATCAAAATAATTCAGCATTTCCTCGATCCGCACCGCATCGGCCGGTATCGGCTCGCCATTCCGCAGGAAGCGCCGGATATTTGCGTAAGAGGCCGTGTCCACATCCACGGAAAAGGTGGACAATGGATCGCTGCGGACATTCTTAAATCCGTTTTCGTCAATATAAGCATACTCTTCCGTATTAAAATCCACGCCCTGCGAGTAAGCGGCCTGATAGCTCTCAGCCAATAACATGGTATCGGTCATCGTCTGCAATCCTGCCGCAGCCGGCCATCCGTTCATGTCATCCGCCGCCTCCGCCTCCGCACCCTCGGAAACGGTTTCTTTCTCCCGGGAGACCTCTGCCGTCTCGTTCAAAAAAGGATCCGTGCCTCCCGAAGCTTCGGCCGCGGCCGCTGTCGTCCCGGCGCCGGCTGCCGTTTGCGCCGTTTCCGGACCTGCCGCTGTGACCTGGGTCGTTGTCTCCGGACTTGCCGCCGTGGTCTCCGCCGCCGTTTCCGGGCTTGCCACTGTGACCTGGGTCGTCTCCGGACCTGCCGCCGTGGTCTCCGCCGCCGTTTCCGGGCTTGCCGCTGTGACCTGGGTCGTCTCCGGACTTGCCGCCGTGGTTTCCGCCGCCGTTTCCGCGTTTCCCGTTATAACCGCCGCCTCGGTGCGTGCCGCCGTGGCAGCCGGACTCGTCGTCAGCGCCTCTCCGCTTTTTTCGGCCTTCCCTGCTCCGCAGCCGCCAAGCAGAATCAATGAAGCTGCCAGCAGCCACCCCAGCCCGCAGCGTCCGGCGCTTCCCGGCAAACAGAACCGCAGCCGCGGGCGCTTCCTCCCGCCGCCTGCCGGGTTTCTCTCCTGTCCAGACGCTTTGCATTCCGCTGAATATCTCTCCGCCGCCCAGTCTTCCCATTCGTCTCTATTTCCTTTCTTATCCATCTCTGCTTTCCTCCCTTCTGATCCTTGACGGCCGGTTTCCCGCTGTCTCTTCCGCCCGGACGAGAACGCCGGTCCGGCAACATCCGGTCCCCGTTTCTTCCAGCGCCAGCCGGCCGCTTTTTCAGTTCCGGCACATCCGGTATTTCCCGGTCCGCGAAAAGGTCTTACACAATAACCCCTCCGCCCCGGCTCCCCAAAACGCGCCTTTATTCCGAATCTTCCCTCACCTGCGCCTCAATCAATTCCACCAGCTCCGGCAGGAACCCATCGTCTTCCCGCAAGAACATCCGATCATAATAATAGTCATTCGGTCCCTCCTGATTGCCCAGAACGATAAACGTCCCCTCGCCTACCAGGCTGTAATAGCCGGAATGGAACAGATACTGGCCGTCCTCCGTCTTCTGGATCTGCGGCGCGTAGGGAAATACCAGTTCCCACTCCCCGTTCCGCACCGTCAACGGCAGCAGATATACGCCGCTCTCCTGAAGCTGATACAGGGTATGAGACTGCGGACCAGCCGTGCCAATGATCGGGCTCACGATTGTGAGAACAGATCCCGGAACCGGATTTTCCGAACCATAATATATCTCCTTCAGAACCGTATCATAAACAATCCGCGACGCCGCCCCCGCTTCATCGGTCTCAAAACGCGCCGTCTCTACCTGTACCAGACAAAGAAGCTGAGTGTCCTTCAGCGCATTCTCAGTAAAATACTCCATGTCCTCTTCCACCGTCACGGCTCCTTCCGGAACATCCAGCGGATGATAAGCCGCCAGCCGCAGCTCATTCACAGACAAGACGCCTGCACGGACTTTCGATGCCGTACTGCCCGATGTCTGCGCGCTCTGCTGCATTTCCGGCTGTCCTCCGCTCAGACTGCCCGCTCCGTTTTCATCCGCACCTGCAAGGAATGTCTCCCCGGCCTCTATTGTCGTTTCAGGCAGATTCACGTCCGCGGCCCCGAGCGATTCATTTTCCCCCGCTTCGTCCTGCGCCGCTGTAAATACGGCAGCCTCATTCCGAAAAGCATCGCCGCCTGCGCCATTCCAGAGCAGATCCATCTGAGGCAGCTCCAGAAGCCGCGGAACCGCCGCCAGCACTACCACAACCGCCGCGGCTGCCGCAGCCCTGTATGCATACCGCGCACGGAAACGCACCAGTTTCCCATCTGACTCTTTCCCGTTATTCTCCGGCATTTCACTTTCCCGCCGGCCCTTCATCTGCAGTACTTCCGACTCCCCGGAAGATTTTCCCGCTGCCGCCTGCATGGTTTCCCCTGCCGCACCGCGCTCCGGATGTTCCTTCAGCCCCGCTTCGATTCTGTCCCAGAAATCCGGCGCGGCCTGCGTTTTCAGATTCCGATATTCCTGCTCAAGCAAACGCTTTCTCCTCATAGCCGCACCTCTCTCAATTTCCGGATTGCCCTCTGATAACACCACGCTACGGTTCCCTGCGGTTTTCCCAGCATTACCGCGATCTCGCGGAAGGTCAGCTCTCCCATGATTTTTAAATCAATGATCTGCCGCTCTTCCTCCTTCAGCGTTGATAAAGCCTGCTCCAGACTGAGCCTGCCGATCACGCCCTCGTCCACGGCCTCCTGACCGCCGCTGTCTTCAGGCAATTCCTCCGCAGGCTCCTCCCGCCGCCTTTTCCGCAGAAAGTCAATGGCCATATTGCGGGCGATAGTCAGCATCCAGGCCCGGTGACCCCGTCCCGGTTTATATGTATCCGCAATATCCCATAATCGGATGAAAAACTCGCTGGCTACATCCTCCGCATCCTCCCGACTGCGCACAATCTCCCAGACCGCGGAATAAATCATGGGATGATAGTCCTCATAAATCTTCCGCAGCCCATCCTTTTCATTTCTGCAGATCTGGCTGATACTCTCATAAAACAGCTGTTCTGTCATAGCGGGATCCTCTTTCGCTTCAGCCTTACATTTACTATACGGTTTATCATAACATATTTATGGCGCAATATGTAAAAATTTTTGCTTCCCAAACCAAAGTGCAGCACACCGAATGCCGGCGGCGGCACAAGCAGGCGGCATGGCGGAAGAACATCCGGTCAATTCATAAAAACCTTGACAGATCTTCTAAACTTCCGCATAATATGAATCAGAAGGAAATAACGATTCTGCCAATGGAAAAACCACTCTATACAGTTATTGCTGACGAGAAACTGCAGAAGCGCATCGATGATTTCCGTTTCGGGAATCGCCAATCGCCGTCCCGGCCGTTCCGCAGCGACCCTGGAACCGATTCGTCCCGGTATAGAAGCGTTTGAAAAGAAACAGACTGATGCAGAAAAAGAGACCAAAAAATAATCACCGACACAAAACATGCCGGAACATTTAAAGGAAGTATCTCCATGAAACCGTCTTCCCCATCGTTCTCCCCCCTGCTGTCCGAACAGCAATACCGTTCCTGCCGTCTCTGCCCCCGTCAATGCGGCGCGGACCGGACGCATCCGGGCTACTGCGGCTGCACCGACCGGATTGTGGCGGCGCGGGCGGCCCTGCATCAGTGGGAGGAACCCTGTATCAGCGGCATAACCGGCAGCGGCGCCGTCTTTTTCAGCGGCTGCACCCTTGGCTGCTGCTTCTGCCAGAACTATTCCATCAGTCACGGACATTTTGGCAAAGAGATCAGCCCTCAGGAACTGGCGGATATTTTTCTGCGGCTCCAGGACCAGGGGGCCCACAATCTCAATCTGGTCACAGCCACCCAATACCTGCCGTCCGTGGTCCGCGCCCTGGATTTGGTCCGCGGTCATCTCACAATTCCCGTCGTTTATAACTGCGGCGGCTACGAGCGTCCGGAAATTGTCCGCGCTCTGGCAGATTACGTCGATATCTGGCTGCCTGACCTGAAATATTTCGATCCGGTACCGGCTGCCCGTTATTCCCAGGCCGGAAATTATTTTTACTACACCTCCCGGGCCATTCCGCAGATGATCGCCCAGACCGGCCCGCCTGTGTTTGACGCGGACGGTCTTCTGCGCTCCGGCGTCATCATCCGCCATCTGGTCCTGCCCGGCCTTCGGAAAGATTCCATCCGCCTGCTCCATTGGATGAAGGAAACTCTGCCGGACGGCGGCTATCTCCTGAGCCTGCTGAGCCAGTACACACCGGCCGGAGAAGCCTGCGCCCAGTGCGGCTCCCGCTTTCCGGAGCTGAACCGCCGCATTACCACCTACGAATACGAATCGGTCCTGAACGCTGCTCTGGACCTGGACCTCAGCACCGGATATATGCAGCAAAAAAGCAGCGCGAAAGAAGAATACACGCCGCCTTTCGATCTGGAGGGAGTATGAACCCGGACTGTTCCCGCCCCTCCGTTCCTTTTTTTCTGCCCGGTTATTCCCGTCATCAGTCTGTATCCACGATCTGATCAACCACATTTCCTTCACGCTCAATATCACACCCGCGGTCCGCAACCCATTTTTTTCGCACAAAAAAAGCGCCGTTTCTGCGCTCCTGCCAACCGGGCATCGGATCCATCCCGGACACATTTTGAGGGCATCGACTTCTTTTTTCTCGCCGACGCCCTCAAAAAACTATTACATCCATGGGACTATACCTCTCGTTTCCTCATGATATCTATATGAAATTTTCAAACCACTCTACCGTCGGCAACTTCTTCTTTCGTTATTCTACTGCTTGGCCGTTACCCTCCGAAAGCCTCCTGCCTCTATCATACTTTCTCGTCATATCATAAAGGGAAAACTCCCTGTAACCGTTCCAGGATCCATCTCTCAGTCATATACGGTAGAACTGGGGTCCTATGTTCCATCTGCCCCTCAGATGAAACGAAACTTACGTTTTCATGGGACCGTACCTCCTTTTCTTGGATTCTCGTCTTTTCTCTTTTTTGCGTCTTTGTTTTTGATGAACTTATCATAGCAGATCCCAAAGTATTTGTCAATACTTTTTTATAATTTTCTTCAAAAAATTTGCTATCTGTTTTATTTTGAATAAATTGTCTGCAATTATTCGAACTGTTTGGAATTATACTCCGCATTTAGAGAACAGTTTTCTCGCAATCTCCAGTCTTTCCCCTATTACTCATACAGTATATGCACTTTCGACAGCGTTCTCCGTCCGCATTTCCCCATGCCCGTCCAATATTACGCTACCTGTGCGCTGCCAATTCTTTCATCAGCTCCTTTCTGGAATGGTGATGACCGTGCCCTCCATCTGCACGATAGTGATTATGTTCATGCGTATGCGTGATGGTGTGAGTATGTGTACTGCCGTCATGCGTATGCGTAAATGTATGCTGATGAGAATGGACATGCTGCCGGACCAGCGTATCGGCCGCCGCCAATCCGGCTCCCGCGATCATGACCGCCAATGCGATCAAATATGTGACCGTCAGCCGTTCCCGCAGGAAAACGAAAGAGAAAAGCACTCCGATGAACGGCGCAACCGCGTAATATGCGCTTGTCTTTGCCGCTCCGAGCGTATTCTGGGCCCGGACATACAGGAAAATGCTCAGGCCATAGGCAACAAACCCCAAAAGCAGAGCAAGAACGATATAAATAAGCTGCGGCATCGTTTCCCGCTTTATGAAAGCAATGATCAGGGAGCCCAGGCCCGAAAAGATCCCCTTGAGGATCACGATCTCATATGTGTTCTTGGAAGATATGTTTCTCGTACAGTTATTCTCAAATCCCCAGCAGACCGTCGCCAGCAGAACCAAAAGGGAACCGTAGGAAAAGCGGAAACTTTCTGTCCCTTCAAAAGAAAGCAATATGCTCGACAACGTAATCAGGGCAATCGCAGCCCAAAGCCGCCGGGATACCGCCTCCTTAAATATTACTAACGCAATAACCGTTGTCGCGACAATCTCAAAATTGCCAAGCAGCGAAGCGTTGGACGAAGAGCCGCAGGCAATCCCCAGCATTAAAAAGATAGGCGCGGCGATGTCCAATACGATCATCCCCATTACAAAGGACAGATCCTTTCTATCCAGCTTCGCGCCCGTTTCCTGCTTATGGAACAAAGACAGGATCCCTATTCCGATTCCGGCCCCCAGGTAAAGCAGCGCCGCCATAGTCGTAGCTCCCACATGATTTAAGAGCAGCTTCGAGAATGGTACATTGACTGCATAAAACGCCGCGGCGAGCAGCGCGTATATCATCGATTTTGCTTCCTTCATTCTTTACAATTCCCTCTTTCCACAAATTTGCGATCCGCTGTTCCATCCCAATCCATTTTATCACAATTTTTCAAACATGGAAACAGCAAACAGGTCCCGTCTGCTTCTTTCTGCCGGGAGCAATTCATCCCGCATTGTTCAATGTGGGCTATGGGGCATAACAGCCGGCGCTTTCAATACGATCCCCGCACCAGAGACAGCGGGCATTTCAGCTGCCGTCTTAGCGCCTGTTCCCGGATATTGGATGCAACGGTGACGGAATCCCGTTATCCGGCGCCCGTACGCATTGTTTCCTGCCGTTTTTTATGTTACAATAAAACATCAAAACCAAACGGAGGGAAGAAAATGTTTGAGGGAAAAGTTGCCGTTGTGACAGGCGGCGCCAATGGGATCGGAAAATGTATTGCCGGGGAATTCCAAAAATGCGGCGCGCAGGCCGCCGTGATCGACAAAGCGCCGGGGGATCATTTTGTCGGCGACCTGGCCGATAAAGGAGTATTGGAGAATTTCGCAGCGCACGTAATCGAACAATACGGGCATGTGGATTATCTGATCAACAACGCCCTGCCCCTTATGCGCGGGATCGATAAATGCAGTTATGAAGAATTTCAATACGCGCTTTCAGTGGGCGTGACCGCGCCGTTCTACCTTTCAAAACTGTTTGCGCCTTATTTCAGCGAAGGCGGTTCCATTATCAACATTTCGTCTTCACGCGACCGCATGAGCCAGCCGCAGACAGAGAGTTATACGGCAGCCAAGGGAGGCATAGCCGCCCTTACGCACGCGCTTGCCGTCAGTTTCGCAGGCAAAGTGCGGGTGAATTCCATTTCCCCCGGATGGATCGATACCTCCTTCAAATGCTACGAGGGGCCGGACGCTGTCCAGCAGCCGGTTCACCGGGTAGGCAATCCGCTCGATATAGCGAATATGGTGCTCTTTCTCTGTTCAGACAAGGCAGGGTTCATCACAGGAGAGAATATCTGCATCGACGGCGGAATGACACGGCAGATGATCTATCACGGCGATCACGGGTGGGTTCTAGAAGCAGAAAGTGATGCGAAAAAATGAGTCGAAAGATGGAGCAGCACACCCAGAAGGGATACGGAATATCCTTTCCCATGGCTGCTTTCAGGTAAAGTATTGCGCAGGAAATCCGGCCGCATTTCGTCCTTGCTGCCGGGTATGATAAACCGTATCTTTTCTTGCCGGATCGATGTCAGACTTTGTTAATTGCGGCGGGTCTTATTCCGGAGAATTTTCCATAAAAGAGTTTAAAAAAATATGGAATTTTTGCCCGGAAACGCATATTTTTCCAGCGTTTCCGGGCAAAAAGAAAGAGCGCGAGACGGGATTCGAACCACACAAAACTCCAAAAGCCCAATAAAATCAAGGAGGAATGCACGCCGTCTATGGTGTGTATACCGTCTGTATACGCTTTCCTGCTTTTCTTTACTTTTCCGCTAACGTATGTTATTATTTTTTCGTGCAAGAGATTTTAACAAATCATCGTTTATCGGGAAGAATGTCGTTAATCGCTTGCTAAAACTACTGTTCTATCACTTGCATACATCTGGCGTTACAAAAAAGAAGAATTGAGGAATTAAGTATATGTTTTACGTACAGTCCTATATTTCGAATGTCTCGTTTCCAACAACGCTCGCTGAAGTATATGATTTTGCAAGATCGTTCAATCTTGAAGCGCTTCTCGGATGCGATTTTGATAGGATAGAATTTGATTATGAAAAAAGAATAAACTCATGGACTGCACCAAAATGGTGCAAGAAGGACGACATTGTGTTTTTCATGCACGCAAAAACTGCTTTTCAAAAAATAACTCGTTTAAGAAAACAGCTTTTATCTGAACGTTCAAATTATACAAACGATGAATTCTGGCTTATGATGAACGCGCTGATCCGCGCGAAAAAATTATATAGTATATACGGAGGTAAAATATTCGCAATCGGCAGGATATCGGGTGAGGTAGAATATGATCCAAGTGATATTGAATACCACTGGAAAAGCAATATTTATGCACCCATCGATTCGATTTTCCTTTTGGAAAACCCAATCGATATATCGGAATTTAATCAAAAAATAATTATATCGCGACAGAGCAGTATCACGCCTTTGTTTGGCGAGGATTTTGAATTTGTGAAGAATTTGATACTTTCAAAAAATACTGTTGTCGAAGATTATTTTCTCAATTCCGTCGCCGAACCTATGCCGCTATCAAAAATCAGCGATGATAACTGGATAGAAATCGTGAACAGGTACAGACGAAGTTTTTTCCTTGAGACACAGTTTCGAACATTCTATGTGAACAGACTTTTGAAATATCTCGGCGATTTAAAGACCATTTACAAAGAATGTCCTTGCAAAAAGAAACGATCAAAGGCAACATTCGTCGACAACGTCATCAAGCTAAACGATAAATATTTGCCTGTCGAAATAAAGTTGTCTGTTTCTGCGGAGCGGGATATATTTGCTCAATTGGAGTCTTATTGTGGATTGGATACACTGATATTGGATGGTAAGCGAGATGTGCATGACAATGTTTGCAGTAACAATGTTTTGGTTATAGACACAGAAAACGTCTATATATACAGTAGCCCTGATAAATCGTTGAAAAAAATTTATGATCTGAATGATATACAATCATATGAAGATATTTCGGTTTTAAGGTGCATGATAATTGAAGAACTACAAGATTAAAACGAGTAACATAATCCACTGACGAAAAAAGAGACATATGACCTTATATCCAAGGCGTTATAGCCTGATTCCGGCGTATACAGACCGTATCACACGGGAGTTTTGCCTGTATACCGTTGTATACCGCTTTTCAAGAAATTAATAAGCCCGGAAACGCATATTTTCCCAGCGTTTCCGGGCAAAAAGAAAGAGCGCGAGACGGGATTCGAACCCGCGGCCCCCACCTTGGCAAGGTGGTGCTCCACCCCTGAGCCACTCGCGCTTATCTCACAACTTTTCTGTTTCCGGCACATACCCTGAAAACCACATACTGAATCTCATCCGTTCCACTCCGCTCTCTCTCCGCTCCGCCTC
>CANQUA010000073.1 GCA_947626915.1 uncultured Lachnospiraceae bacterium | reverse complement strand
CCTTCGAACCTGCTTAAGCCTTGATTCCATCGCCGCACCTCCATCACTTTAATCCGCAGGCTCCGCGCCTGCTGCCGGTCATCTGTCCTCTTCCTCTCTCAGCTTCCTGGCATATTCGTCCTGGCACACCTGCATCCGGAATTCAAACGCCTGCCGGTCCTTCTGGATCAGGGTCTGAAGGATCAGACCGGCGAACCAGGACAGAAAGGCCACGATCACGCAGTAGCCGCAGACGATCAGGGTCGGGAAATTCGGTACCAGCCCGGTTCGGATGTATTCCGCCATAACCGGGATGAAAAATACCGTCGCCAGCGCAAACAGCACTGCCGCCACCGCGCCGAAGAACCGAACCGGGCGGTAGTCCTTATACAGCCGGAAGATCGTCCTGAGGACCCGGATTCCGTCCGGCAGCGTGTTCAGCTTCGACACGCTTCCCTCCGGCCGGTCCCGGTAGGTCACGATCACATTTTTAATGCACATATCCTTGTCCACCGCGTGGATCGTCATCTCTGTCTCGATCTCAAACCCCTTCGACAGCACCGGAAACGTCTTGACGAACAGATAGCTGAACGCCCTGTATCCCGTCATCACATCCCGGATATCGCTGTGAAACAAATGATTTATGAAAAACCGCACCACCGTATTTCCCATATTGTGGAACGGCCGCTTATTCTCTGTAAAATAGGTCGAGGAAAGCCTGTCGCCCACGACCATATCGGCCTGACAGCAAAGGACCTCCTCCGCCATCTGCCGTCCAAATTCCGCCGGGTACGTATCGTCCCCGTCCACCATAATGTAACACCGGGCGTCGATCTCCCGGAACATCCTGCGGACCACCGCCCCTTTGCCCTGATGCGGTTCATAGCGCACGATGGCTCCCGCTTCCCGGGCGATCGTGTCCGTATGATCCGTAGAATTGTTGTCATACACATAGACGGCCGCCTCCGGAAGCTCCCGTTTCCAGTCCGCTACCACCTTGGCAATCGTCCTGCTTTCATTATAACACGGAATCAGCACCGCAATCTTATCCATCTTCTACCTCCGAAGCCATTGCCTGCAGCCGTCCGTATTCCGAGCTTTCTTTCCTTTCCGGCTTCTCCGAAATGATCCTTTACTTCGAAAACCCCGGCGGCGCTGCCGCCACCGGGGTTACGGTTATATCCTTCGTCAGATCCTCCCGCAGAAGATCAGTTGTCAGAGTCCTCCAGGCTGGCCGCTCTCGCCTCGACCTCTTTCTTCTGGATGTCGCCGGGAGCCTGCTCATAGCGGCTGAACTCATACTGGTACACGCCGATGCCGCCGGTCATGGAACGGAGGTCCGTATTGTAGCCGAACATCTCGGACATGGGAACGTCCGCCTCAATGATCTGCTTGCCGTGGTGATCCGAAGTCATGCCCAGCACACGGCCGCGGCGGCGGTTCAGATCGCCCATGATATCACCGGTAAATTTATCCGGAACCGTCACCTTCACAGACGCGATGGGCTCCAGAAGCACCGGGTTCGCCTCCATGAACGCTTTCTTAAACGCCAGGCTGGCCGCCATCTTAAACGCCATTTCGGAAGAATCCACCGGATGGTAGGAGCCGTCCAGCAGGACCGTCTTCAGACCCACCACCGGATATCCGGCAAGCGGCCCTTTCAGAACGCATTCCTGGATGCCCTTCTCGACTGCCGGGAAGTAGTTCCTCGGAACGGCGCCGCCGAATACCTGCTCTTCGAAGATATACGGAGTCTCCAGATCGCCGGAGGGCTCAAAGGACATCTTCACATCGCCGTACTGGCCGTGGCCGCCGGTCTGCTTCTTATATTTGCCCTGGGCCTCCACTTTCTTGCGGAGGGTCTCGCGGAACGCGAATTTCGGCTTGGACAGCTCGATCTCGACTTTATAGCGGCTCTGCAGCTTGCTGACCACAACCTCCAGCTGCTGGTCGCCGATGCCGTAAAGCAGGGTCTGGCGGTTCTCCTTATCGCCTACCATCTTCAGCGTCTGGTCCTCGTCCATCAGCTTCTGCAGGGCGCTGGCCACCTTGTCGTCATCGCCTTTGGTCTTGGTGGTATAGCGCATGTAGGTATAGGGAGTGGAAATCTCCGGTTTATGATACAGGATCGGAGCGGTCCTGACGGCCAGCGTGTCGCCGGTCTGCGTCACATTCAGTTTCGCAACCGCGCCGATATCGCCGGCTTTCAGCTCCGGAAGCTCGATCTGCTCTTTGCCGCGCAGGGTGTAGATCTTGCCGATCCTCTCTTCTGTTTCTTTATTGACATTGTAGGACGCCATATCCGGTTTCAGCGTGCCGGTGCAGACCTTCACCAGGGAATATTTGCCGATGAACGGGTCTACAATGGTCTTGAACACGCGCATGGACAGGGACACGTCGTCGTTATATTTGGCCACGAAGCGCTCGCCGGTGGAAATATCCACGCCGATGCACTCGAAATGGTCCGGAGACGGCAGATACTTGTCCACAGCCTGCAGAAGCATCTTGGCGCCCTGGGCGTTGATGCCGCTGCCCAGCATCACCGGTACGATGCTGCCGTTAATCACGTTCTCACGCAAAGCGGAAGAAATCTCCTGATAGGTGAACTCCTCGCCGGAGAAATACCGCTCCATGAATTCCTCGTTTGTCTCCGCCACGGCCTCCATCAGCGCCTCGCGGTAAATGTTCAGGTTCTTCTCGCAGTATTCCGGAATCGGGCACTCCTGATAATCGCTGAGGTTCGTAAACCGGCGGCCGCCCATCTTCACCACATTCACAAAGCCCACGAACTTCTCGTTCTCACGGATGGGCATATGGAACGGCGCGATCTTGCGTCCGAACCGGGTCTCCAGCTTCATCACCAGTTCGCGGTAGCTGGCGTGGTCGTCGTCCATATTGGTCACGAAAATGATCCTGGGCAGGTTGTATTTCTCGCACAGCTCCCACGCCTTCTCCGTCCCGACCTCGATGCCGGCCTTGCAGTTGATCACGATCACCGCGGAATCCGCCACGCTGATGGCCTCTTCCACCTCGCCCACGAAATCGAAATAGCCGGGCGTATCCAGGAAATTGATCTTGATCGGGCCATTCTCCCCGTTGTACTCGATGGGAACTAAAGATGTGGATATGGAAAACTGTCTCTTAATCTCTTCCTTATCATAATCGCTGATCGTCGTCCCGTCTACCACACTGCCCATACGCTTGGTAATCCCGGATACCAGCGCCATGGCCTCTACCAACGTCGTCTTCCCGGCGCCGCCATGCCCCAGCACGGCCACGTTGCGGATTTGCTTGGTTCCATAAACGTTCATACACATTCCTCCTATACATAATAGCCTGTAACAACTATTCTACTAAAGGTTTGGGAATTTTACAAGTAAATTGTAATGTTTAGACAAATTATTTTTTCATTCGGGCGGGAATCTGATAAACTGCCTTTCAGGAAAGGGCGGAAAAAACGCGCAGAACGGGCCCGCCTGTTTTTTGGTTTAAATCAATAAAGTATTGACAAGCCGGACGCATTGTCATAAAATAAAGGGACGCGGAAGCGGCGGTTCCGCGAAAGCCTGACGGTTTTCCGGCCGGCGGGCAGACGCGGCCGCTCCCTATTCCCGACGGACACAGAAAGGACATGTAGCTATGATCATCATCATGAAACCCGGCGCTTCTGCGGAAGCGGTTACAAAGGTTACCAGGCTTATCGAATCCAGGGGCCTGCAGGCTCATCTCTCCCACGGCGACGAAGTCACGATCGTAGGCGTGATCGGGGACAAGACCCGGCTGAACGGCTCCAACATCGAGATCTCCGAGGGCGTAGACAAGGTTTTAAACGTCACCGAATCCTATAAATTGGTCAACAAAAAATTTCACCCGGAAGATTCCGTGATCCCGGTGGGAACGACGTTCATCGGGCCGGGGACCTTCACCGTCATGGCGGGGCCCTGCGCCATCGAGAACCACGACATGCTGCTGGCTTCCGCCGAGGCCGTCAAAAAAGCAGGGGCTTCGTTCCTGCGGGGCGGCGCCTACAAACCCAGGACCTCCCCCTATTCGTTCCAGGGTCTGGAGGAAGAGGGCCTTCAGTACATGAAGGAGGCCCGCGAGGCCACGGGCCTGAATATCATCTGCGAAGTCACCAGCCTGCGCGCCCTGGAAACGGCGGTCAAATACGTGGACATGCTTCAGATCGGCGCCCGGAATATGCAGAATTTCGAACTTTTAAAAGAAGCGGGCCGGTCCGGCATCCCCGTGCTCTTAAAGAGAGGGCTGTCCGCCACCATCGACGAGTGGCTGAACGCCGCGGAATACATCATCTCGGAGGGCAACCCCAACATTGTTCTTTGCGAACGCGGCATCCGCACCTACGAGACCAGCACCCGCAACACCCTTGATCTGAGCGCGGTGCCGGTGATCCGGGCCAAGAGCCATCTGCCGGTGATCGTCGACCCCAGCCACGCTACCGGGGTGCGGGCTTACATCGAACCTCTGTCCAAAGCCGCGGCCGCGGTGGGCGCCGACGGACTGATGGTGGAGGTGCACCCCTGCCCCGCCTGCGCTCTGTCCGACGGTCCCCAGTCCCTGACGTTCGAACAGTTTGACACTATGATGAAGGATCTGCGGCCGTATATAGAGCTGGCGGGCAGGAAGTAACCTGCTTTTCCCGGAAACCCAGGGATACGGCCCGCGTATCCAGGCACTCTGCCCTGTTCCTCTGCGCCGGAGAGCCCGCGCAGGGGACAAAACAGGCGGAGGCCATTTCATTCTAATAATTATGAAGGAGGCCATCAAACCATGGACCAAACAGCTAAGTCCGATTCCATTTTCGGCTTCATCGGTCTGGGACTCATCGGCGGCTCCATCGCCAGAGGGATCAAGCGCAGCCGGCCGGACGCCGCCGTCATGGCCTACATGCGCACCCGCTCCCGCCTGGAGCAGGCCAAATCCGACGGCATTGTGGACGTGATCTTAAACGGCGTCGGCGAGGAACTGAAGCTCTGCGATATCATTTTCCTCTGCACGCCCGTGGAATACAACGCCGCTTACCTGGCTCAGATCCGGCCGTTTCTGAAACCCGGCGCCATTGTCACCGACGTAGGCAGCACCAAAACGGATATCCATGAGCAGGTGACCGCTCTGGGCATGGAAGACGTATTCATCGGCGGCCATCCCATGGCCGGATCGGAAAAGACCGGCTACGAAAATTCCACGGATCATCTGCTGGAAAACGCCTACTATATCATCACGCCCACCGCCAAATCCAGCCAGCGGGACATTGATCGGATGGTCGAAATCGCCGGGACGATCGGGTCGATCCCGATCCTCCTGGATTACCGCCGCCATGACCAGATCACGGCCGCCATCAGCCACCTGCCTCATATCATCGCTTCCAGTCTGGTGAACCTGGTCAAGGATTCCGACGGCGAGGACGGCATGATGAAGCGGCTGGCAGCCGGCGGTTTCAAGGATATCACCCGGATCGCCTCCTCCTCGCCGGAGATGTGGGAACAGATCTGCGCCGCCAACCGCAGCAATCTGACGGAAATCCTGAAGCAGTATATCGGTTCCCTGAACGCGGTCGTCGCCGGGCTGGAACAGAACGACAATCAGGCCCTTTACGACCTGTTTGAGACCTCCCGCGCCTACCGGAACAGTTTTTCCGAAAAAGCCCGCGGGGCCATTGCTCCGGATTACTCGTTTACGGTAGACATTGTGGACGAGGTGGGTTCCATTTCTACCCTTTCGGTCATCCTGGCGGCCAAGGGAATCAGCATTCAGAACATCGGCATCAACCACAACCGGGAGCACGGCGAAGGGGCCCTGCGCATCGCGTTTTACGACCGGGCCGCCATGGAAACCGCCTGGGATGTGCTGAAAAAATATCACTATGAGCTGATGCGGTAAAGGAGGCAGAAGCAGATGAAATTTACCGGATGTAAAGGTCTGCGGGGCGAGATCACGGTTCCCGGAGACAAATCCATATCCCACAGAAGCGTCATGTTCGGTTCCATCGCCAAAGGAACCACCGAGATCCACAATTATCTGCAGGGGGCCGACTGCCTGTCCACCATCGCCTGCTTCCGGAGCATGGGCATTGAGATCGAGAACCGGGGCGGGCTGGTGATCGTTCACGGCAAGGGGATGCGCGGCCTCCAAAAGCCTGACGCGGTCCTGGACTGCGGCAACAGCGGCACCACTACCCGCCTGATCTCGGGGATCCTGTCCGCGCAGGATTTCGAAGTAACCCTGACCGGCGACGCCTCGATCCGGAAACGTCCCATGAAACGGATCATAGAACCGCTTTCCCTCATGGGCGCGGATATCCGAAGCATCCCGGAAAACGGATGCGCGCCGCTGCGGATCCGCGGCCGGAAGCTCCGCGGAATCTCCTATGCGTCCCAGGTGGCTTCCGCCCAGGTAAAATCCTCGATCCTGCTGGCGGGACTTTACGCGGACGGGGAAACGCGGGTCACGGAGCCTTATCTGTCCCGCAACCACAGCGAGATCATGCTGCGCTGTTTCGGGGCCGACGTGCGGACGGAATTTGCGCGCAGCGGGGAACCCGGGAGTCACGGGACAGCCTCGGCCGCTTCGGGCTCCGGTCCTTCCGGCTCCGCTCCGGTTTCGTCCCGCGCCACCGCCGTGATCCAGCCTGCCGCCGAGCTCTACGGCAGCCGGGTCGACGTGCCGGGAGACATTTCCTCCGCGGCGTTCTTTCTCTGCGCCGCCCTGATGCTTCCGGGCTCCGAACTGCTGATCCGCAACGCAGGGATAAATCCCACCCGGGCAGGGATCCTCAAAGCCGCCCGGTCCATGGGCGGGGACATTACATTATATAATGAAAAGAAGGATTCCGGCGAACCTACCGCGGATATCCTGGTGAAAAGCTCCGCCCTTCACGGCACGGTGATCGAGGGGGCCGATATCCCCACGCTGATCGACGAACTGCCGGTGATCGCCGCCATGGCCTGCTTCGCGGAAGGCGAAACCGTCATCCGCGACGCCGCGGAGCTGAAGGTGAAGGAGTCCAACCGGATCGCGGTCATGGCCGAAAACCTGACGGCAATGGGCGCAGACGTGACGGAGACCGAGGACGGGCTGATCATCCGCGGCGGCAGGCCCCTGCACGGCACGGTGATCGACAGCCACGCGGATCACCGCATTGCCATGACTTTCGCGGTAACCGCCCTGAGCGCAGAGGGAGAAACGGAAATTCTGGGCGCGGAATGCGTTAACATTTCCTATCCGGAGTTTTACCAAGACCTGGAAAAGCTGAAAATTTTTTAGGAAGCACTTCACAAAAAATCTGTCTCCCGTTATAATGAAAGCAGCCGTTACACTCTTTTATGCCAGGAGGTCTCCATGAAAAAGACGATTCTTCTATCCTGCCTGCTTTCCTTTCTGGTGTGCGGATACGCCTTCCCGCCGGAAACGGTCGACGGCGGTTCCGCCAGCGAGGAGCAGCTTACGGAAGAGTATGAAATTACGATCCGGATGGTCGGCGACGATCTGATCCATTCTCCCCTGTATGAGCAGAGCCTGCGAAGCGACGGTTCCTACTGCTTCGACCAGCTCTTTGCACACGTGAAGGAGGACATAGAGGCCGCGGACATTGCCATCATCAATCAGGAAACCATCCTGATCTACGACCGGAGCAAAATCAGCTCCTACCCGTCCTTCGGCACCCCTGCCGAGATCGGTCATTCCATCGTGTCCGCGGGCTTTGACGTAGTCGCCCACGCCACGAACCACACGATGGACAAAGGGATCGCCGGGATCGAGGATACCATTGATTTCTGGGAAACAAACTATCCCGGCATTCAATATCTTGGCATACATAAAGACCCGTCCGACAGCGATATCCGCTACGTCACCAAAAATCATATCACCGTAGGCTTTGTCAATTATACCTACGGTCTGAACGGGCTGGAATCGAGGCGGAGAGGGCGCGAATATATCGTGGACATGCTGTCGGATTCCGACATCGAAGCTACGCTTGGGGAAGCGCGCCAAAACTGCGATCTTCTGGTCGCGGTCCTTCACGTGGGGGATGAGTACGTCTACACGCCGACGCCCTATGAAAGACAGCAGGTCAACCGTTTCATCGACAACGGCGCGGATATCGTCCTTTGCGCCCACCCCCACGTACTGGAGCCCTACGGCTGCGTCACCACCGAACAGGGGAACACCGGCCTCGTCTATTACAGTCTCGGCAATTTCGTATCCTCCCAGAACCGGCTCCCGCGGGTTTTAGGCGGCATGGCGGACATCCGCATCCGAAAGACCGCCCGGCTGAGGGACAGTTCCACCGAGGTGGTCTCCTACGACCTGATTCCTCTGGTCACCCACGAAGAACACCGGGGCTACACCACCTACCGTCTGGACTCCTATCCGGACGAGCTGGCGGCAAGGCACGCGCTTGTCCGGGACGGTTTTTCCAAGGAAGCGCTCTGGGCTTTGTATAACCAGATCATGCAGTAAAGACGGCCCGGGCTTAAGCCTTCCGCGGAATCATCCTGCTGCCATACTGGATCGCGTACAGCCCGCGTTCCTCCGTATGGATCAGCTTCACGAACGTGTCTGTATACCGGCTGCGCACAATGGCTGTCTGCGGGCCGGTCGGGATCAAATGCTTCTCTTCCCCGTCCGTCCGCAGGCCCGCGCTGCCGTCTTCTTTTTCATAAAGCTCCGCAACCGTTCCCTCGCCCGATACATAGGTTCCCGCTGCGGCCCGTACCGTTTCCGGGCTCCAGCGGGTCTCCTGCCAGAGATCTCTTGAATCGACGGGGGATTTTCCGTTATACGCCCTGAAAAGCGCGTCGGAGATCACGCCGACCGGTACGTCCAGCGTATTGCAGAGGACAATGACCGCCGCTTCCGCCTCGTAGGAAAAAGCGATGTTGGAGGAAACTCCCGGCAGGCTGCCGCCGTGCTCCATCACTTTCAGATCGTCGATCTGCCGGATCTCCAGGCCGTACCCGTAATTCGCGAAGGTATTGTAAGGCTGACGCGGCTTGCACATTTCCCGGATCCGGTACTGGCTCAGGACCCTGGTCCCGTCCGGCGCCTTCCCTTCGTTCAGGTACATGACCAGGTATTTTTTCAGATCGTTCAGCGTGGACTTCAGGGAGCCGCCGCCATGGAGCACAAACGCGTCGTCGTGGTAATCCCGGTGTCCCGTCATGACGCCGCCTGCCTTCTGGTACAGCGTCGCGGCGTTCGCATCCACGCTGGGCCGGACGAAATCGCAGAAGCTTCGTTCCATGCCCAGGGGCTTCAGAATATGCTTCACCAGATATTCCGCGTAGGAACGCTCGCCGCCGTACCTGCGGATGATATCGGAAAGCAGCGCGAACCCGTCGTTGCAGTAGCTGAAATGCTCCCCTGGCCTGCCGTTTAAGCCGTTTTCCATCGTCAGGCTGTCCAGACGCCCCGCCACCCGGCGGATGCCCTCCTCCGCCAGGCCCTCGTGCCACGCGAAGTCCCCGTCTTTTTCCTCCGAAAGTCCCAGCTCTCGGGCCACATCGCCCACCAGGATCCTGGGCTGAGGGAAAAATCCGCCGCTGTGGCAGAGCAGGTGCCGGATCAGCACGTCGCCCTGCTGGTTCCTGTTCGTAAACTCCGGAATATAGAGGCGGATAGGATCGTCGACGCTTAGGATCCCCTGTTCCTCCAGCTGGAGAATCGCCATGGCCGTAAACGATTTGGTAACGGAAGCTACGCCGAAAATCGTATCTCCGTTGATCTCCGCCCCGGTCTGCCGGTCCCGGACGCCCCAGAATCTCTGATACTGCGTCACCCCCTGCCGGTCCACGATGGCCGCCGCAATGCCGCACGCGTCATACCTGCTGCGGATCTCCTCCGCTAACTGCTCTGCCAGAAGCAGATGTCCCTGTGTCAATCGGTTCATATCATTCCTCCTGTCTTTGTGCCGCCGGATCCGCCCAGGCCGGCTGTTTCCGCCTCCGCCCGATCCCGCAGAATCCGGTTTTTCCCGGTCCCGTACCGGTTCCCGGCCGGTCTCATAAAAAAAGGTTTGAAAAAAATAAATTCTATGCTATACTGTTCCATACAGCTATTCGGAAGTATTGATTTTGGAAGGAGTCTTTCTCGTGAATTCAATCGGTATCGTCACAGACAGCCACTGCGGGATCAACCGTCAGACCGCCAGGGAACTGGGGATCATGGTCCTGCCCATGCCGTTCTACATTGACGACAAATGTTACTATGAAGAAAGCACCTTGACCCGCGATGCCTTTTTCCGATACCAGAAAGCCGGTGCAGCCGTCACCACGTCCCAGCCGTCCCCCGCGGCGGTCATGGAAATCTGGGACCAGGCGCTGAAACTCTATGACAAGATCCTCTACATGCCCATCAGCAGCGGCCTCAGCGGCTCCTGTCTGGCGGCTCAGGGACTGGCCCGGGACGAGGCCTACGAGGGCCGGGTCCTGGTCGTCGACCACGGACGTATCTCCACGCCCCTCCACCGGATGATCCTGGACACGCTGGAACTGATCGAAGAGGGATACTCCGCCGAACAGATCCGGGAAATTCTGGAAAAGCACCGCAGCGATATGGTTATCTATTTAGGCGTCCAGACCCTGGAGTATCTGAAAAAAGGCGGCCGCATCACGCCGGCCACCGCGGCCCTCGGCACGCTTCTTCAGATCAAACCGGTGCTCCAGCTGGATGTGCAGAAGCTGGACGCCGTCAAAAAATGCCACGGTTTCGTCAAAGCGAAGCATTTTATGATCGATACCCTGCGCCATGACCTGGAAACGCGCTTCCGTTCCCAGTATGAGGCAGGCGAGGTTCATCTGCTGGCCGCTTCCAGCGCCACCGAACAGGAAACCGCAGAATGGGTCGCGGAGATCCGGCAGGCTTTTCCCGGCCAGGAGATCCTGTGCGACGACCTGTCCCTGGGCATCTGCTGCCATACGGGCCCCGGGGCCCTAGGAATCGGATGCTCCTGCCGCCCGAAAAGGCCGTAAGCGCGTAAATTCTTCGATACCGGAAAGAAAACTCCGCGGCCCCCGGACCAGACGGAGCCGTGCGCATCGAAAAAACGCTCCGGCAAACGAGCCAAACGGCAGAAACGCGGATTTTGGGGACGTGTCTTCGGTCTTTTGCGGCCTCACCGGTCGAGCAGGAACTCGCTCAGCACATAATTGCTGATGTCGATGCCGAAGTCGCTGAGGCGGACGTAGGGACTTTCCACCACGATCAGCCCGTTCTCCTGAAGATTCTTCAGCTGCCTGCCGTACACATTCCACATGTTCTGTCCAAAGCGTGCCAGGAACTCGCTTCCTGACACGCCTTTCATCATCCGAAGCCCCAGGATCATAAATTCTTCGATTCTGTCCTTTTCCGACAGCTCCGTAATATCCTGATAAAGCCGCCAGTCCGCCTCGTCTGCCCGCATATTGATTTTCCGGTAAGCGTCCAGATCCGGTTCGTTGCGGAACCGGAATCCCTGTATGTAGGAGGAAGCGCCCAGGCCCAGGCCCAGATATTCCACGCCGGTCCAGTAGCCGATGTTGTGGCGGCACTCATAGCCGGGCAGCGCGTAATTGGAAATCTCGTACCGTGTAAACCCGTGCTCCCGCAGGATATCGCGGGTCGCGTAATAGATCTTCCTCTCCTCGTCCTCTGACGGCAGAAGTTCCGGATGGTCGTGGTAGGTCCCATAAAACGGCGTCCCCTCTTCGATCATGAGACTGTAGGCCGAGATATGCTCCGGTTTCAGCATCAGCACCTGGCGCAGCGTATTTTTCCAGGATGCCAGGGTCTGACCGGGAAGCGCTGACATCAGGTCGACATTCACATTGTCAAACCCGGCCAGCCGCACCCGCTGATAAGTCTTTAAAAATTCCTCAAAGGTATGGATGCGTCCCAGGGTCTTCAGCTCCTGATTGTCCGCAGACTGAAGTCCCAGGCTGATGCGGTTGATGCCGCAGTCCCGGTAAGTCTCCAGCTTTTCCTGATTCAAAGTACCGGGATTGGCCTCGATCGTGATCTCCGCTCCGGGCATCACGTCGAAACAGCGGCGAACGCAGGCCAGGATCGCGGCAATGTCCTCCGCTTTCAGGATCGACGGAGTGCCGCCGCCCAGGAAAATGCTGACGATGCCGTAACCCTGATAGCAGTCGCTCTCCCTCTCGATCTCCAGAAGCAGCTGTTCCACGTACCCGTGCCGGGACATTTCGCTGGCCGTCCCGGACAGGAAATCGCAGTACAGGCATTTCCTGGCGCAGAAGGGAATATGAATATAGAGTTCCAATGGCCTGTTCATGCTCCGCTCCTTTCCCGTCCCGCAGTCTCTCCTGTTTTCGCAGCCCGGCTCCGGAACCGTTCTATTCGTCGTCCAGCTTCAGTACGCTCATAAAGGCTTTCTGCGGGATCTCCACATTGCCGATCTGGCGCATCCGCTTCTTGCCCTCTTTCTGCTTCTCCAGGAGCTTCTTTTTGCGGGTGATATCGCCGCCGTAGCATTTGGCCAGCACATCCTTGCGCATGGCTTTCACAGTCTCCCGGGCAATGATCTTGCTGCCGATCGCCGCCTGGATCGGGATCTCAAACAAATGCCGCGGGATCTCCTCCTTCAGCTTTTCGCACATTTTCCTGCCCCGCTCATAGGCGGAGTCCGCATGCACGATAAAGGACAGGGCGTCGATATATTCCCGGTTCACCAGGATGTCCAGCTTCACCAGCTCCGATCTCTGATACCCCTTGATCTCATAATCCAGGGACGCGTAGCCGCGGGAACGGGACTTCAGCGCGTCGAAGAAATCATAAATGATCTCGTTTAACGGAAGCTCGTACCGCAGGATCACCCTGGTCGTTTCCATATATTCCATCCCCAGATATACGCCGCGCCGCTCCTGGCACAGGGTCATGATCGCTCCCACATATTCCGTGGTCACCATGATCTCCGCGCTGGCCACCGGCTCCTCCATATAATCGATCTCCGCCGGATCCGGCATATTGGACGGATTGGTCAGTTCGATCGTGTCCCCGTTCTTTTTGTGTATCCTGTAAACCACGCTGGGCGCGGTTGTCACCAGATCCAGGTTATATTCCCGTTCCAGGCGCTCCTCGATGATCTCCAGATGAAGAAGCCCCAAAAAACCGCAGCGAAAACCAAAGCCCAGGGCCACCGATGTCTCCGGCTCATAAAAGAGGGAGGCGTCGTTCAGCTGCAGCTTCTCCAGCGCGTCCCGCAGATCGCCGTACTTGGCCCCGTCCGCAGGATAAAGCCCGCAGTAAACCATGGACGTAACCTTTTTGTAACCCGGCAATGGTTCCGCGCAGGGGCGGTTTTTATCGGTGATCGTGTCTCCGACCTGCGTATCCTTGACATTTTTGATGCTGGCGGTAATGTAACCTACCATGCCGGCGCTGAGCTCCTCGCAGGGGATCAGCTGGCCCGCGCCGAAATATCCCACCTCTACGACCTCTTCCTCGGCCCCGGTCGCCATCATGCGGATCACGTTCCCTTTCCTCACGGTCCCGTCCACTACCCGGCAGGAAACAATGACGCCGCGGTAGGAATCATAGAGGGAGTCGAAGATCAGGCATTTCAGCGGTGCCTGCGGGTCTCCCTTGGGAGCGGGAATCTTTTCCACGATGGCCTCCAGCACGTCGTCCACGTTGAGTCCCGTCTTCGCAGAGATCCTGGGGGCGTCGTGGGCTTCGAGGCCGATCACATCCTCGATCTCCGCGGCCACCCGGTCCGGCTCCGCGCTGGGCAGATCGATCTTGTTGATGACCGGAAAAACCTCCAGGTTGTGATCCAGGGCCAGATAAACGTTGGCCAGCGTCTGGGCTTCAATGCCCTGGGCGGCGTCCACCACCAGGACGGCGCCGTCGCAGGCCGCCAGACTGCGGGAAACCTCATAGTTAAAGTCCACATGTCCCGGGGTATCGATCAGGTTGAAAATGTATTCTTCCCCATCCTTCGCCCTGTAAACGGTCCGGACTGCCTGGGCCTTGATCGTGATGCCGCGCTCCCGCTCCAGGTCCATATTGTCCAGCACCTGATCCTGCATCTCCCGGCTGGTCAGAAGGCCCGTCCGCTCGATGATCCGGTCCGCCAGCGTGGATTTGCCATGGTCTATATGCGCAATAATACTGAAATTACGAATCTTTGTCTGATCAATGGTCGGCATATTGCTTTTCCTTCCTGTAATCCTGTATTCTCTGTCCGAGTATACCATTTTTTCACAAAGGTTGCAACCGGCTGACGGCAAATCTCAGGGCTGTTTCATGAAACCCATGCACAAAATAAGAGAAGCATTTCCTTGCCCAGTGCAGTCTTCCAACCCTAAGCC
>CANQUA010000072.1 GCA_947626915.1 uncultured Lachnospiraceae bacterium | reverse complement strand
ACACAGCCCTAAGTGCCGGATAGGAACGGCAAAATTTTTTACACTTCTATTACTTCTTTATCGCACATTAGCAAAAATGCAGCGTTTGTCATTTGGTCCAGGGAGTGCAGGAATCGTTCGTTTCGGTATTTTGCGTTCAGGGATTGTTCCTGTTTCCGGACGGGCGCTGCCGGTCAAAATATTGCAGCATATGGTACAAAAGTTCTTTTTCGTCATACGTATACGGTTGGATCAGAAGGGTCTCCTCGGAATCGATTCCGAGGAGATAATCGGAGGTCGTATGCAGGGTCCGGCAAAGTTCGATGATCTTTTCGGTAGATGGAATGGAGACCGCCATCTCCCACGCGTTGACGCTGGAACGGGTCACATACAGTGCGCGGGCCAGCTGGGATTGTGTCAGATGATTCTTTTCGCGCAATTCGCGGATTCTGTCCGCTGTTTTTATAAGCATAGTGATTTTACCTCCATCTGTGTAAATATAAGCGGCGTAAGGCGCAATATTATTATTGCAGATGGAAAATCAATACTATTAATGTATAATGCTGTATTGAGGACGTTTATGATGATCCGTATAACCGACAGCGCAATGGCGCAGCCATATCCCGCATTGTCTGGTTTCGGCCCGCGGCAATCGGAGTCCGCGCCTGATTTTTACGAAGTTCTTCACGATTCCGTAAGAAATCCCGAATTGACAAGCAGGTGTTCGTGTGCTATAACTGTATTAATCGTATTAGTACACTTGAAAATGCGGTGCCGATACAGGGAAATTCTGCTTCCGGGCAGGGAAAGGAGAGATGCAGAATGATCATTTTGGATTACAGGGACCGGCGTCCGCTCTACGAGCAGATCGTGGAACGGTTTCAGGAGCTGATGGTGACGGGGGCCCTGGTTCAGGACAGTCAGATGCCGTCGGTGCGGTCCATGGCGATGGATCTTTCGATTAATCCGAATACGATCCAGAGGGCTTACGCGGAACTGGAGCGGCAGGGCTACATTTATACGGTCAAGGGAAAAGGCAGTTTTGTGGCGGACAGCAGCCAGATCCGCAGCCGTCAGGGCGAAGCGCTTCTGGCGGAGCAGAGGGAACTGGCGGAAAGGGGCCGGTACCTGGGCGTGGAAAAGGATCAGTTGTTTGCCGTGATCGACGCGGCGTATGAGAAAGGCGCCGCGGCGGCCGGAGAAACGGCGGACAGAATCGCGGCCCGCACGGAAACGAGAGAGGAGGGAATCGGGACATGATTGAAGCGAAGGAGCTGACGAAGCGGTTTGGAGAGATTGTGGCGGTGGACCACATTAACGCGGTCATAAAGGACGGAAGCGTATTCGGCCTGATCGGAACCAACGGAGCCGGCAAAAGTACGTTCCTGCGGATGCTGGCCGGAATCCTGCGGCCGGACGAGGGGAGCGTGGTCATCGACGGAAAGCAGATTTACGAGGATACGGAGGTCAAGAGCCGGTTCTTTTACATTTCCGACGACCAGTTCTTTTTCAGCAATTCCACGCCGGAGGAAATGATGATCTTTTACCGGACGGTGTATCCGAAATTTGACAGGATGCGGTTTATCCACCTGATGGACAGTTTCGGGCTGGACCGGAGAAGGAAGATCAATACCTTTTCCAAAGGCATGAAGAAGCAGGTTTCGGTGATCTGCGGAGTCTGCGCCGCGACGGACTACCTGTTCTGCGACGAAACATTTGACGGACTGGATCCGGTCATGCGGCAGACGGTGAAGAGCATTTTTATGGGAGATATGCAGGAGAGGAACATGACGCCCATCATTGCGTCCCATAATCTGCGGGAACTGGAGGATATCTGCGATCATGTCGGCCTGCTCCATAAAGGCGGAATCCTGCTGTCGAAGGACCTGGAGGACATGAAGCTGAATATCCACAAGCTCCAGTGTGTACTGCGGCCCGGCATGGGGGCGTCCGATATCAGAGGCCTGGAGATATTGAAGACAGAGGAGAGAGGGAGCCTGCTGACCCTGACCGTGCGGGGAACCAGGGAGTCGGCGGAGAAAGCGATCGCGGCCTGCGAGCCCATTTTCGCGGAGGTCATACCGCTTACCCTGGAGGAAATCTTTATCAGCGAAACGGAGGTGGCGGGATATGACATCAAAAAACTTGTGCTTTAAATTGATGAAGGAGGACTTAAAACGCCGTGTATGGACCATCGCCTGGAGTATCCTGAGCATGCTCTTTGCGCTGGTGGTGCCGGTAGCGCTGATGTGCAGCGATTTCTCGAAAAGAGCGGCGCAGTACAGCGCTTATCAGAGGCTGAGCGATATAGGAGACGTGCTGGCGGGCCTTCACAGCAATTATTTCGCGTCGGCGGCCCTGATGCTGACGGCGGTGATTTGGGCGGTGTCCGGCTACCATTACCTGCATAACAGCCGGAAGACTGATTTTTACCACAGTCTGCCGGTGAAGCGCCGCCAGCTGTTTCTGTCGGTGTATCTGAACGGGATCCTGGTTCCCCTGCTCTGCTATGCGGCGGCGATGAGGGTAGGAATTTTGTTCGTATTGTCGGCAGGCATCGGCGCAGATGAGATCGGGAGCCTGCCCTGGCGGAGCATGTGCTTAAACGGGGCGTATTACTGTCTGATTTATACGACGGTGGTGATCGCCATGATGATGACCGGGCATGTGGTGGTGGCCCTTCTGGGCAGCGGCGTGTTTCTGGGGTACGGGCCCATGGTGATCTGGCTGTACGAGGGGTACCGGGAAATGTTTTTCCATACGCTTTATGAATCGAACGCAATATATGAGCGCTTTTCCAATATGCTCCGCTTTTCTTCGCCCCTGACCAACTATATCTATGCGCTGGGCAGGTTCGACGACGGGAAATGGAAGCTGACGGGAGCGCTGCTGGTGCTGCTGGTTGCGGCGGCCGCGGCGATTCTGGCCTACAGCCTGTACCGGCTGCGCCCTTCCGAGGCGGCGGGAAAGGCCATGGCTTTTGAGAAGACGAAGGCCCCGATCCGGATTTTGCTTACGATTCCCATCGCGATCGCATCCGGCATGTTGTTCTACTCTATCAGCGAACGCGGGCTGGGCTGGATGTTTTTCGGCGTAGTGTGCGGCGGCGTGCTGCTGCATTGCCTGATGGAGATCATTTACCATTTCGACTTCCGCAAGCTGTTTACGGCCCGGTACCAGATGGTGGTGTGCGTCGCGGCTGCCGCGGTCCTGATGGCTGCCGGTCATTATGACCTGTACGGATATGATTCCTGGTATCCGGAGGCGGGGGAGATCGCGGACGCGTCTGTTTTTACCGGCGATGGAATGTGGTGGATCTCATACGGCGAGCTGGAGAAAGAGGAGAGATTGTATGACGGGGAAGAGATCTATTACTACAGGTGGGCGTCTGAAGCTTCGGATGAGTACCGTATCCGGCAGATGAAGCTGACCGATACCTATCTGGTGTCGGAACTGGCCCGGAGAGGGGCGGCATGGGAGAAGGCCAACCGTTTTGAAACCAGTGCGACCGCTAACTGCCGAAGCTACAATATGTGCTTCCGGCTGACGAACGGCAGGACCGTTTACCGGCGTTATGTGATTCAGATGGACAGCGA
Organism: uncultured Lachnospiraceae bacterium; assembly: GCA_947626915.1. GTDB lineage: Bacteria > Bacillota > Clostridia > Lachnospirales > Lachnospiraceae > UBA3402. The sequence continues at coordinate 11,266 of CANQUA010000072.1, read as the reverse complement.
GGCAAAGGCACTGGAGGAGCAGCTTCTGAACAGCGTGGAGTACAAGCGTGGGCTCTATCCGGTCATGAATCTGAAGCCGGAGGAAGCGGCGGAGGTCTGCTTTGAGCAGTACAATATAGGGATGGACGTTCCCCTCACGCTGAACGACGGCGGGGCAGGGCGGCTTCTGGAGGCGTTTCAGAAGGACATGGAGGAGATGACGGTCGGAGATCTGCGCAGCCAGATGCCGTTAGGGACAATTCAGTTCCGGGACCAGGCGTTTCAGGCAGCCGCGGAGCATAACGCCGCGCTGGAGGATTACAGCAGCCTGCTGTCCGGGGTCGGTTATTATCCGGTCTATCCGTCGTTTGCGCGGACACTGGCTCTTCTGGAGGACGCCGGCGTGGAGCTGGTGCAGATGGACGAGAGCAATATCCAGAGCATCACGATCTATTATTATTACGATAAAGAGCTGGGCGCTTCCTACAGCGGTTCCACGCCGAAAGATCCGAAGGGAGCGACGGCGGATGTGTGGAATATGACGACGGGGAGCGTGGAATACGATTCTCCGGAAGATATCCGCGACCTGCTCCCCGGGCTTTACAACCAGCATTACAGAAGCCGGAACTATGTTTATGACAACAGCCGGGATGCGAGAGAGATCAGTGTGAGCGTGGAAGTGAGGATGAGCGGCGTCCGTGAGGAGGCAGGGCGGCGGTACAGCGGCGAGTGGACCGTTTCCTGGGATTGCGGGATCGACCTGTCCAGGCTGGCACCGGGAGTCGCACAGAAGTATGGCCTGCTGGGGGATGAGGATCTGGAGGCATTCAATTGACTTCGCTTTCCGTCGCTGCGCGGCTATCTTTGCTCATAAGATGGCGCTCCCTTCGTCCGTCCGGCCAGGCGCATATATTCGTGCAGGCACGAATCTGCTCCCTGGCTGGCGGACGAGTGAACTGTAATAGAAATTTCGTGAATTTTGACCGGAAACCGCCGAATGGATTGACATTGTTCCGCAAAAAGGGTAAGATAAAGAAAAACCGAAGGGGGTAATTCCAATGGCATTATTTGAAGATATCAGCAAAACCTTTGCAGAGAAAGGCAAGGAAGCCGCGCAGAAGGCGAAGGACGTAGCGGAGATCGTGCAGCTGAAGGCGCAGGCCAATTCCGAGAAAGGAAAGGTGAAGTCCCTTTACACGGCGATCGGCCAGCTCTATTACAAGAACCACAGGGAGGACGAGGACGGCGAATACCAGTCTCTGGTCAATGAGATTTCGGAGACGCTGGTCAAGGTCGCGAAGCTTCAGGACAAGATCCGCAGGCTGGACGGAAGCGTAGTCTGCCCGTCCTGCGGCGCGGTGATCAAGAAAGGCAACTCCTTCTGCGGTAAATGCGGGACGGCCGCTCCGGAACCGATGCCGGAGGACGAGGACGAGCCCGAAGAGGAAGCCGAGGCTGCGGAGGACGAGGCGGAAGCGCTGGACGAGGCCGTGGAAGCTGCGGCGGAGGAAGCGGCAGAAGCGGACGCGGAAGCCGCGGTGGAAGTATTCGAGGAGACAGAAGAGACGAAAGAGAAAACAGAAGAATAAGAGCGCGAAAATCTGCTGAAGAGCAGCGTCTGAAAAAGCCGGAGAAGCGGCGGAATGATTCCGCTTTTCCGGCTTTTTTGTGCGCTTTAGGTCTGTAGAAATAGAACGGACGCCCAAATCGGACGGGGAGGAAGCGCCGGGCGGCCGCAGGCGGAGGACCCGGATCCGCTTACGCTTTCTCTTCTTTGCCCAGCAGGTACGTCAGCCCGCCTCCGACGGCTGCGGCGAGGATCCCGACGAAGATCTGGCCCGCGGTCAGGGAACCTGGTTGGGAGAGTACGCCGGTGTTGTAGAAGATCGCAAACGGGGACGCGATGATCAGTCCCAGGATCGCGCAGTAGGTCGTGACGCCGAAACGCTCGAACAGGAACGTGATCAGTTTGGCGATCAGAAAGATCCCCAGCAGCACCCCGATCCCGAACGGTATCAGCAGGACCGCGTTCTGCATCATGCCGGAAAGGTCAAAATGGCGCAGGGCCTCCAGAAACGTTTTGATCGTACTGATAATGCCGTAATAGTATCCCAGGATCATCAGAACCAGGGAGCCGCTGACCCCGGGGATCACCATGGTGGCGGACGCGATGATTCCCACCGCGAACAGGGCCAGCAGCGTGAGCGGCGTGGCGGTAAAGGTGCGCAGCGCTTCCTCGCCGGCGTTCATCATCGGCAGGAATACGGCCACGCAGAAAAGAAGGACGAAAGCCAGGATCCCGGAAATCCCTATGGAATGGGAGGTGCGCTTCAGCTCCTTTTTCAGCGAGACGAGGAGCACCGGCAGACCGCCCAGAATCAGTCCGACGAACGCCATGCAGGTGACAAAGGTATGGCGGCTCAGCAGATATTCGATGGCGTAGGTAAAGCCTACGATGCCCAGCGCCATGCCAACAAGCAGCGGCAGCAGGGTCCGGATGCTGGACCGGACGTCCTTAAACAGATTGGAAACGGCGGCGATCAGTTTGTCGTAGATTCCCAGGGATACGGCCATGGTGCCGCCGCTGACGCCGGGAATGATATTGGCGATGCCGATAAAAATACCTTTTATGATGTCCATTACAAAACCCATGTGAAAACCTCTTTTCTGATTAGTATGCGCGCCGCCCGCAGGAAAGACCCGGACCGGTTCGCTTCCTTATTATACTTTCCGCTTCTGCGGGTGTCAACCGGGAAGCGCCATTTTATGAGCAAAGATAGCCGCGCAGCGGCGGAAAGCGCGTAAGCGCGGCTTTGCGAATGGCGCGGCTGAACGGTTACAATTTTTCCCGGACCGCGCGGCGTTTTGCGGGAACCGGCATGTCCGGGCGGAGGTCTGCGCACCCCCTTGCTTCTTCGGAGCGGAGGGGAACCGGAATTGCCCGTATTTGGGGAATGGGGAGAAACGTTATATTTTGTCGAAATATGCGTTTTTATCAATGTACACTCCGGAAAGTACGAATATAGAGAGAAGAAACAGGGGGGAGGGATGCGATGGAACATCTTCATGACTGTTTTGAGTAGTCTTCATGGGATCTGTCGGGTGCAGATCCCTTTTTAGTTTGGAAAAGAGCCGGCGTCCGGAAATGGCCGGGCCGTCCTGTGAAAAACAGGATTGATTCTGGCGGGGGCCTATGGTAGACTAGAGGCATAAATCTTTTAGGAGGCCATTATGAGTTCAAAACAATCACTTGAGACGATCTGTATCCAGGGCGGCTGGCATCCGAAAAACGGAGAGCCGAGAGTGCTGCCGATTTGCCAGAGCACCACGTTTAAATATGAGACCAGCGAGCAGATGGGACGCCTGTTCGACCTGGAAGAAAACGGTTACTTTTATACCCGGCTGGCGAATCCCACCAATGATACGGTGGCGGACAAGATCTGCCAGCTGGAGGGCGGCGCGGCGGCCATGCTGACCTCTTCCGGCCAGGCGGCCAATCTGCTTGCGCTTATCAATGTCTGTTCTGCGGGCGATCATGTGGTCAGCGCCGCGACGATTTACGGGGGAACCTCTAACCTGCTGACGGTAACCCTGAAGCGGTTTGGAATCGAGTGTACGCTGGTGGATCCGGACGCGCCGGAGGAGGAGCTGGAAAAAGCGTTTCAGTCCAACACGAAAGCGGTTTTCGGGGAGACCATCGCCAATCCGGCCCTGGTTGTGCTGGATATCGAGAAGTTCGCGCGGCTGGCCCACAGGCACGGGGTTCCGCTGATCGTGGACAATACGTTCGCGACCCCGATCAACTGCCGGCCGTTTGAATGGGGGGCCGATATCGTGACCCATTCCACGACGAAATACATGGACGGCCATGCCCTGACCGTAGGCGGCTGCATCGTGGACAGCGGTAATTTTGACTGGGACGCCCATGCGGACAAGTATCCGGGGCTGACGACGCCGGACGAGTCGTATCACGGCGTTGTTTACACGAAGAAATTCGGCAAGGCGGGGTACATCACGAAAGCGACGGCCCAGCTGATGCGCGATCTGGGACCGGCCCAGGCGCCTCAGAACGCGTTCCTGCTGAATATCGGCCTGGAAACGCTGCATCTGCGGATGGCGAGACATTGCGAAAACGCGCTGAAGGTGGCGCAGTATCTGAAATCCCGCAGCGATGTGGCCTGGGTGAACTATCCGGGGCTGGAGGGCGACAAATATTACGGGCTGGCGCAGAAATATATGCCGAAGGGGACCTGCGGTGTGATCTCGTTCGGGCTCAAGGGCGGCAGGACCGCGGCGGCTGAATTTATGGACAAGCTGAAGCTGGCGGCCATTGTGACCCACGTGGCGGACGCAAGGACCTCGGTGCTCCATCCGGCCAGCCATACCCACCGGCAGTTAAGCGACGAACAGCTGGTGGAAGCCGGCGTCGATCCGGCGATGATCCGCCTGAGCGTCGGTATTGAAGGCGTGGAGGATATCATCGAGGATCTGCGGCAGGCGCTGGAGGACTGAGCGGAGCCGGCAGCCGCGGTTTGAACGGGCGGCGGAGCGGTCGGGCAGGCTTCCGGGAGCCGGCCGGAGGAAGGTTGATAAAAGGAGAAGAAAATGGACAAAAAACGATTCAGCAGACCGTTGGATCTGAAAGCGGTCCACATTACGGATGCGTTCTGGGGCAGGGAACAGGAACTGGTGCGCAGGGAGGTGATCCCCTATCAGTGGGAGGCCCTCAACGACCGGGTAGAGGGCGCGGCCCCCAGCTACTGTATGCACAATTTCCGTGCGGCGGGCCGGCTGGTGAAAGCGAAGAAGGCGGCGGGTGCGTCGTTTGCGGCGCCGTCCTATACGTACCGCGGCTTCGAGGTACTGCCGGAGGACCCGGCCCATCCGGACCCGGATGCGTTTTATGGTTTTGTGTTTCAGGATTCGGATTTCAGTAAATGGATCGAGGCGGTAGGGTATACGCTGGCCCTGCATCCGGATCCGGAGCTGGAATGGATCGCGGACGAGGCCATTGACACCGTCTGCAGCGCCCAGTGGGAGAACGGTTACCTGGATACCTATTACATCCTCAACGGCATGGACCAGGCTTTTACAAACCTGAAGGATCATCATGAATTGTACTGTCTCGGCCATCTGGCGGAAGGCGCTATCGCATATTATCAGGCCACGGGGAAGGACAAGCTGCTGAAAGCGGCCTGCGGCTACGCGGATTATGCGTGTTCCTGTTTCGGACCGGAGGAAGGAAAGAAAAAGGGATATCCCGGCCATGAGATTGCGGAGATGGCGCTGGTGAGGTTATATGAGGTTACAGGTTGCGACCGGTATCTGAAGCTGGCGGAGTTTTTCCTGGATGCGCGCGGCACGGAACCCCATTACTTTATTGAGGAAGAACGAAAGCGCAGTCCGGAGGCGAAACTGCGGAAGATGAAAGCCGCGGATTACGCCTATTACCAGGCCCATCAGCCGGTGCGCCGGCAGTCGGAGGCCGTGGGGCACGCGGTCCGGGCCGGATATTTGTATTCCGGTATGGCGGATGTGGCCAGACTGACCGGCGACGAGGAGATGCTTGCAGCCTGTGACCGGCTGTGGGACAGCATTGTGAATGAAAAGCTGTATATTACCGGCGGCGTCGGCGGTACGAGCCATGGGGAAGCGTTTTCCTACCCTTACGATCTGCCCAACGATCTGGCCTATTCGGAGACCTGCGCCGCCATTGCCCTGGTATTCTTCGCGCGGAGAATGCTGCAGATCCGGCCCGGGAGCAGGTATGGGGACGTGATGGAGCTGGCGCTGTATAATACGGTGCTGGCCGGCATGGCGCTGGATGGAAAGAGCTTCTTCTACGTGAATCCGCTGGAGGTTTTGCCGGAGGCCTGCCATCGTGACAGACGCAGGGAACATGTGCAGCCGGTCCGGCAGAAATGGTTCGGCTGCGCCTGCTGTCCGCCCAATCTGGCCAGGCTGATCAGCTCCGTGGGGGCCTATGCCTATACGGAGAATGAGGATACGCTCTGGACCCATCTTTACATGGGAAGCCAGGTGACGAAACGCGTGGGGAATCGGAGCCTCTGTCTGCAGATGGAGACGGGGATGCCGTGGAACGGACACGCGATGATGACGGTCCGCGTGGAAGGGGCCGAAAACGCCTCTTCGGACCGTTCCGTCAAGGGAGTCTTGGCCACGCTGGCGTTTCGGATCCCGGGATGGAGTCTGGACGGGACGGTTAAGCAGAGGACGGGAGCGGACGCCGGGACAGCCTGCGGAACGGAACAGGCGGCGGACTGTGTCTGCGGAAGCGCGGTGATCGTCTGCGGCGGCAGGAGACAGGAGGCCGCCTGGACCGGGGAAGGCCTTACGGAAGCGTTCCGGTGCAGGAACATTGTCATCCGCGACGGATATCTTGCCGTTACGGGAGAATGGCAGGACGGGGACTGCGTCTGCCTGAACTTTTCCATGAAGGTCCGCATGACGGCCGCCAGCACGCGGGTGCGGGAAGACATCGGAAAGGTCGCGTTTACGCGGGGGCCGGTCACATTCTGCATGGAGGAGGCGGACAACGGGAAAGAGCTGCGCCTGTGCCGGGTAGACGCGGAGCGCGTCCTGGCGGGAGGCGGCGCGGACAGCGGCGTCCGCGTGGAAATGAGCGGGGCGTTGGGACACCCGATGGCCGTGCTGAAGGTTCCGGCGAAGCGGCAGCTGCCGGAAGAACAAACATTGTATCACGCGTATGCGCCGCCTGAAGAGGAGCGGACCACTCTGACGCTGATCCCCTATTACGCGTGGGCGAACCGGGGCGAGGGCGAGATGTCCGTGTGGATCAGGCTATAGCGATTGGAGGAAAACATGAGAGTTCGTATTCAAAATGAAAAGATGAGCGTGGAAGTACAGACGGCGGGCGGAAGTCTCTGCTCGATCCGGGATACGGAGGGAACCGAGTATCTCTGGCAGGGCGATCCGGCTTACTGGAGTGAGCAGGCGCCGAATCTGTTCCCCTATGTGGCCAGAATGACCGGGGGGAAATACGTTCTGGATGGGAAGACCTACGAGATGGGGATCCATGGATTTGTCAGGACCAGCGAGCTGGAAGTGGCGGAACTGTCGGCGGATTCCGTGCGGGTTTTTCTGGAGGATTCCGCGGAAACCCGGAAACAGTATCCGTATCATTTCCGCTATGAGATCGAGTACCGGCTTTCCGGGGCCGAGCTGCAGGTCGCCTATCATGTATATAACCGGGACGGGAAGACCATGTATTTCGGCCTGGGCGGGCACCCGGGTTTCCGCGTGCCGCTGGAAGAGGGGCTGGCGTTTGAGGATTATTACATTCAGTTCCCCGCGGGCAGCCATATGCGGAAGGTGGGACTGACGCCGGACTGCTTTATCAATGGAGAGACGGAGGCGTTTCCCCTGGAGGCCGGCGATATTCTGCCGCTGCGCCACAGCCTGTTCGACGACGACGCCATTGTCCTCTGCGAAATGCCCAAAGAGGTCTGCCTCATGGCGGGACCGGGACGGAAGGGCGTGCGCGTTTCCTATCCCCAGATGAATTATCTGGGTCTCTGGCACAAGCCCTTAAGCGACGCGCCCTATGTCTGCATCGAGCCGTGGCTGTCTCTGCCGTCGCGGAAAGGCCGGATTGAGGATCTGGCGGCGCAGCCGGATTTGGCCGCGCTGGAGCCGGGCGGACACTACTGCAACCGCTGGACGATCGGGATACTGTAAATGCGGGCGTTTTTGACGGAAGCTTCGCCGGCGTGAAGGACCGGGGCAATCCGAAAAGCGGGCTGTTCCCGGTTATGGAGGTTAAGAGATTATGTATACGGAAAAACAGTTGGAGAGACTGTTTGAAAAGCTGCGGAATTATGAAAAGAGACTGGAACGCCGGCTGTTTTATAAGGTGGACGAGCTGTCGGTCAAGGCGTTTCAGACCGACGGGAGCCATCACAGCGTCCCGGAGGATGTGTATTTTACGGACTGCAAAAGCGGGACCGTGTTTGAAGGAGAAGGAATCTACTGCTGGTTCAAGGGAACGTATCAGGTACCGGAGGAGCTGGACGGCAGGACGCTGTTTATATATCCGAAGATTTGGGGATACGAGGGGATGCTGTGGGTAGATGGGAAGCCCTGCGGCAATTTCGCTTCCAAAATCATCGAGCACAGCCACGGAAACCATTACTGCGACATGCTGCGGCAGAATGTGCGCGCCGGGGAGAAGCTGGAGATCGCGCTGGAGTATTACGCCAATCATTACATCAAAGGGACGCAGCCTTTTTTGATCGAGGCCCAGCGGGAATACAAGATCGTATATCGTTCGGTAGACATCTGTCTGAAGGATGAAGAGCTGGCGGAGTTTTATTTTGATCTGAAGACGGTCAACCAGATGGTGAAGGCGCTGAAGCCGGAGAATTTCCGGCGGACCGATTTTGTGCGGGCGCTGCTGCAGATCCACAGCTTCCTGTCCTACGATTTTGAGGCGGAGGACGCGGAGGCGCTCCACGAGGAGCTCCGCAGGGCCGATGCCATACTGAAAAAGGTGCTGCAGGATAAAAATTCCCAGTCGGCGCCTTATGCGGGGCTGGTCGGCCATTCCCATATGGACACGGCCTGGCTGTGGCACCGGGGCGAGACGGAGAAAAAATGCGCCAGGACCTATGCCAATCAGATGAATCTGATGGACCAGTATCCGGAGTATACGTTTGTGCAGAGCTCCGCTTATCACGGGGACATCATCCGCCGGCTGTATCCGGACCTGTTTGAGGACATTAAGAAGCGGGTAGCGGAAGGGCGTTACGAGCCCAACGGGGGCGTGTGGATCGAGTGCGACTGCAATATCCCTTCCGGCGAATCGATGATCCGCCAGTTTGTGTGGGGGCAGCGGTTTACCAGGGAGCAGTTTCATTATACGTCGGATGCGTTCTGGCTGCCGGATACGTTTGGCTACAGCGCGTCTCTGCCGCAGATCATGCGCGGCTGTCATGTGAAATATTTCCTGACCACGAAGATCGCCTGGAACGACACCAATGTATTTCCCTATGACACGTTTTACTGGAAAGGGATCGACGGTTCCCGCGTGCTGGTACATTTCAACCGTACCCATGTATGGCCGGATCCCCTGACCCTATCGGGCAACCTGCTGGAGGGAGGAAGCAACACCATCAAGGAGCGGGCCGTGTCGAAGAGCCGCCTGATTTCCTATGGCTTCGGCGACGGGGGCGGCGGCCCGGAATTCGGCATGATCGAAATGGCGCGGCGGCTTGAGGATCTGGAGGGAATGCCAAGGACCTCCCATACGACCGTCAGCCGGTTCATGCAGGAGCTGGAGGCGTCGCTGTGCGATCCGTCCACCTATAACGGCGAATTGTACCTGGAACTTCACCGGGGAACGCTGACCAACCAGCACGTGATCAAGCGGAATAACCGGAAAGCGGAGTTTGCGCTCCGCGACCTGGAATATATGACAGTCCGTGATGCGGTGGAACGGAACTGCGTGGCTTCTACGGAGCAGATCAATCCGCTGACGGGGGAGATGCTGGTCAATCAGTTCCATGATATTCTGCCGGGCACCTGTATTCCGCGGGTCCACGACGAGGCGATCCAGGCGGTTTCCCATATCATAGAGGAAGCGAAACGGCAGACGGCGGAGCTTCTGGAAGCCGCGAAGCAGCGGGCCGGGGCCAGGAACGGGGAAACGGAGGCGGCAGGCGGCAAAGCGGCCGGGGCCGCGGAGACCGCGGCGGGCGAAGCGCCTGTGTCCGCGGTCGGAACGGCGGGAGGAATGGAAACGCAGGGAGCGGCGGCTGGAGCCGGCCTGCGCCGGATTACCGTCGTGAATACGCTGTCTTTCCCGCGGGACGACGTGCTGTATCTGCCTTTTGACGGCGCGTACGTGGCGGGAGACTGCCGGCAGCAGGTAGTGGAAACCCTGGACGGCCGGAAAGAACTGGCGGTGGCCGGCATCCGTATTCCGCAGTTCGGCAGTACGGTGCTTACCCTGGGAGCGGACCGCAGAGAGGAGCCTTCGCCGTTTTATGGGGAGGGCGATCACCTTGTAACCCCGCTTCTGGATGTAACCTTTAATAAAAAAGGTTACATTGAATCGCTGATCGACCGGAGGAACGGGCGGCAGCTGCGGGGAGAGGGATATGCCCTGAATACCCTGCTGATGGCGAAGGAGGTTTCTTTAAGCTGGGATAACTGGGATGTGGACGCGGATGTGGAGAGCGTATTTTATGACAGCGCCGAACTGCTGTCCCGCAGCGTGGCGGCGGACGGGCCGGTAGAGTACAGGATCCGCAGCAGCTACCGTCTGAGCGGCAAATCCTCGCTGGAACAGGATATGATCTTTTACGCCGATTCCCCGGAGATCGTTTTCGAAACCAGGATCCATTGGCAGGACGATCATCATTTCCTGAAAGCGGCCTTCGATACTTCGATCCACACGGATTTTGCCAGCCATGAAGTGCAGTTCGGATACATCCGGCGCACCACGAACCGCAATACGGAGATAGAGAAAGCCAGATTCGAGGTATCGAACCATAAGTATACGGATCTGTCGGAAACACGTTACGGCGCGGCGGTGCTGAATGACTGCAAGTACGGGATCAGCGTGAAAGAGGGGCAGATGCGCCTGTCCCTGCACAAAGGCGGCTGTATGCCGGATTTCCGGGGCGATAAAGGCGTCCACGTCTGTACGTACGCGTTCCTTCCCCATATGGGGAGCCTGGCCGCCGGAAATGTGATTCAGCCCGCTTACCTGCTGAATGAGAAGCCTCTGCTTGTGAACGGGGCTCTGCCGATGGAAAGCCTGATCGGCGTGGATACGGACCATGTGATCGTGGAGACCGTGAAGCCGATGGAAGAGAACGGAAAAGGCTTTATCCTCCGGCTGTATGAGGCTGAGGGAGCCGCGGATACGGCGACGGTCCGTTTCGGTATGCCGGTGACGGGGCTGGCGGAAACGGATATGCTGGAAGAGACGCTGAAAGAGTACGATCCGGCCCGGTCGCTGACCCTTACGTTCCGGCCCTTTGAGATCAAGACGGTCCGGGTAAATTATTGAGTCCGGCTCACGGGATCGCCGGTACCCGGGGGTGCCCGGGGAAACGGGGCCGTTTGACGGCCTGGCGGTTCAGACATCCGGACAAATGGCCGGGACGGAGGAATGAGCTTCTATTGCGTAACAGACCAAGAAAAAGACGGGCAAAAAGTAATCGCTTTCCACTCGCCTTTCTCTGCACCCTGTACGGCAGCTACCCTATTTCAGTTTGTAGGTTGATACTGTTTTATGCGT
>CANQUA010000071.1 GCA_947626915.1 uncultured Lachnospiraceae bacterium | reverse complement strand
GATCAGACGGTTCAGCGTTCCTTCCGACCGCTCGCTGTTGATCGCGTCAAACCCAAGCGTCAGACCCACGAAAGGCCCCAGCAGGGCGATAAACGTGGTAAAGGACGGGATCGTGCTGCCGCTTATGGTAAACAGTTTCAGGAAAATGAAGTCCGGATCCGCCGCCACCACGTCCGAAAGATTCGACACTGCTCCGTAAAGACTGGCGTAGCTGGTCAGTCCGATCAGGACCAGGACGATCAGGAAGCGCCTGCTGCTGATATGATCCGCCATTTCTTTTAAATACAGGGCCTTCAGCCCGCTGCCGCGGACCTGTTTCTCTTCCGCAGTCTTCGCGTCCTTATTTCTGCCTGCGGCGGAATGCAAAAAGCCCCTGCTTTTTACCGCTTTCGTCTCCATTCTTTTCCCCTCCTTCCTCATTCTTATGCCCTTTCAGAAACGGCAGAATCTTCTGGCTCTTCTCATCGCCGTAATGTTCCTCCGCATCCTCAAAATATCTGTGGTAGATCTCGTCCAGATCGTTTTCCCGCTGACGGATCAGCGACAATGTGTAGCCGGCATCCAAAGACTTGCGCAAAAGCTCCCGTTTGACATCCGAGCGGGACTTCACCACATAGAAATCGCCGGTGCGCTCCACGCTGTCCACATTGCCGAGCCCCTTCAAAAGCTTGGCGAACCCCGCGTCGTCCGGGAACGCCGCCGTCTCCAGGATGCTCTGGCCCTCTTTCTGCAGCTCGCGGGCCAGCTCCTCGATCTTGCCGCAGGCCACCAGATTCCCCTCTACGAACAGACCGACCCGGTCGCAGATCTGCTGGATCTGGTAAAGCTGGTGGGACGAGATCAGGATGGTCCGCCCCTCTTCCGCCGCCAGGCTCCGGATCAGTTCCATCAGCTCCCGCATGCCCTCCGGGTCGATGCCCAGCGTCGGCTCATCCATGATGATGACCCGGGGATCCTTCATCAGCACGTCGGCGACGCCGAGACGCTGTTTCATACCGCGCGAATAGGTGGACGTCTTCTGGTCCGCCGCCTGGGTCATCCCGACCTTCTCCAGCAGACTGCCGATCCGCTCCTCGATCAGGTCTTCCGGCAGCCCGTTCAGGCGGCCGGTAAACCGCAGATTCTCCCGCCCGGTCATGTCCCCGTAAAAGCCCACGTTGTCCGGCAGATACCCCACGATCCGCTTAATGGCCACCGGCTCCCTGGTGCAGTTTTTTCCGTCGATCCAGGCCTGGCCGGAAGTGGGCTCCGAAAGTCCCAGAAGCATCAGCGTCGTCGTGGTCTTCCCGGCTCCGTTGGGTCCCAGCAGACCGAAAATCTCGCCCGGATAGATGTCCAGCGACAGTTCCGACACGGCGGTCTTGGCCCCGTAACATTTCGTCAGTCCCTCCGTATGGATGATCGGTTCCAGTCGTGTCTCATCCATGTCCGATTCCTCCTTTCAGGTCCCGTCACCGTCTGCCGAATTTACGGAACACATATTCCAGACCCAGGGCCACGCAGACAATGATCACGACCGCAACGATCCCCCAGGCCGTGCTGGTCTTGACGGAAACGCGGAACTCCGCGCTGTCCGAGGATTCCGAACTTCTGACCGTAAAGGAAGTCACATAGTCGCCGGTAATGGCGTCGTTGCCCGGCCGGACGCTGGCAATGACTTCCGAGGTGCTGCCTGCCGGAAGCGACGCGATGATATTGTCATCCAGGTTGTAAGATACGGTCCAGCCGCTGGGAGCCGAGGAATTCAGGGAAACGTTCTCCAGATCCACATTGCCGGTATTGGTAATATACAGGGTCACGTCGGTGGCCTTCCCCGCGTTGGCGTCAAAACTCAGCATGCCGTCCGGCGTGGTCAGTTCCAGGCCGTAGGTACCGGTGATCGTTACGCCCAGCTCGGCAGACAGCGTCTCAGCCGCGGACACAGCGCTGCAGGAAATCTGATACTCGCCGGCCTCCACATACTGCGGCGGCTTCACGGAAACCGTCATCGCCTGACTGGAACCGGCCTCCACATCGATGGCCGCCACGTTGGTGCTGCCGCCGGAAGGCATAAAGCTGACGGTCCAGCCCGTGGGCGCGTTGGACGATAAGTTATAAGTCTGGGGTTTCAGGCTGTTGTTGATCAGCGTGGTGCTGAAGCTGAAGCTGGTGCCGGACGCGCCTTCCTGCTGCGGGTACTCGGACGTAAAGCTGCCTTTGCCCGCCTCCTGGCTGGCTACCGAAAACTGGAATTCCAGATCATCGGAAGCGGCCATTCCAACGGCTTTCGCGCGAATCTTCGCCGTATAAACGCCTTCCTCCAGCTCTCCCGGAACCGACAGGCGGAACGTAACCGTCGCGGCGTCCTCGCCCTCTTTCACATAGATCCGGTTGACCTCGTAGCTTCCTCCCTGCAGATACCCGTCCCAGCCCTCGGGCATCGACACAACGGACAGATCCGCCTCCAGCGGCGCGCCCGTCTCATTGTCCAGGGCCACCGTCAGGCTGAGATTGTCGCCGGGCTCTACCGACATCCCCGGATAGCCAGTATGAAGGGAAAGTCCCCCGTCAGCCCTGGCCGGAAACTCCCACGCCAGCATCAGGCAGGCGGCCGCGGCAGCCGCAATGCCGGTTCGTATCAGAGAGAGCTTTCTATCCTTTCGTATATCCCATCGTTTCACTGCTTGTACCATGATATCCTCCTTCTGCCGTTTACCAGAACGGCATCCTGTTTTGATAGAAAATATCATAGCCGTAAAACCTTAAGCAAAGCTTAAGCGTTTATGTAAATATTGTGAACAGGGAGCGCTGCCGAATAAACTCTTCCGAACCGAATTTATCCTGCCGCGCTCCCTGTTTTATGAAACGATCCAGGCGCCGTCGGGGCCCACCGCGTAACCGTCCGGCGTCACCCCGTTTTTCATGATTTTTCCGTCACTGCCGAGATAGAACCATTTGCCGCCGTCCTGCTCCCAGCGGTCCACCGCCATGGCTCCGCCGCTTCTGAAATAATACCATTCTCCGTCGATCTTTTCCCAGCCCCGCGCCATATAGCCTGTGGAATCGATCCAGTAGGTCCCGTCGCTTAAGTTCAGCCATTCCGAAACCACATAACTGCCGTCGTCCCTGCTGTAATACCAGCCGTAGGTATTCTGCTTCCATCCGACGGTCGGAACCGCTTCGCTCGGGGCATCCAGGCCCGCCGCGTCCGTGCCCGGCGCTCCCATCGATACTCCGTCCTCCGCATGGTCCCGCGCATCCGGAAGGATCGTGAGGCTTCCGCTGTTTTCACCCGGTCCCTCCAGCACCACATCCGGACTGCCGCCGATACCCGGGATCTGCCCGGACGCCTGCGAGCCGGTCACTGCCGCCTGGTCCAGGGGCTGTCCTGCCGAAACTCCCGTCTCCGGCGTCCCCGTTTCCAGCGCATCGATCACCGGCGTCTGCTGACTGCGGATCTTCATCACCTCAAAACCGTAATCCAGCAGCGCTTTCGTATCGGTATAATGGGTCCCGTTCGCTTTCATGACCACGGCCACCAGCCTGACTCCGTCCCGCTCCGCCGCCGTCACCAGCGTATTGCCGGCCAGGGACGTGTACCCGGTCTTGCCGCCGATGATCCCTTCATAATAACGGGAATCGTCCGGATACATCATCTTGTGCCCGATAGAAACGGTCTGAGCCGGATATTTCTTCAGAGCGGGCAGTTTGTAGGTGCGCGTCATATTGATCTCCCGCAGGACCGGGTTGGAAAATGCCGCGCAGGAAAGAATCGCCATGTCATAGGGCGTGGTATAGTGGTTCGGGTCGTTCAGCCCATGGGGATTCGCAAAGTGGGTGTTGGCGCAGCCCAGGGACTCCGCCTTCTGGTTCATCAGGTCCGCGAACGCCGCCACGCTCCCCGATACATGCTCCGCCAAACCGTTGCCCACCTCATTGGCCGACTTCAGAAGCAGCGCGTAAAGGCAGTCCTTCACGGACAGGGTATCCCCCGCCGTCGCACCCAGAAGCACCGCTCCCGATTCCAGATTCGTCGTGGCCGTTTTCGAAAACGTAACCGTCTCATCCAGGCTGCAGTGTTCCAGCACCAGCATGGCCGTCACCAGCTTCGTGATGCTGGCGGGATAATACTTAGTGTTCATGTTCCTGCCGTACAGCACTTCTCCGTCAGCCGCATTGACAACCACCGCTCCCGCCGCCTCGATTTCAGGATACTCCGGCATCTCCGGCTCTGCATAAACGGGGAACTGTGCCAGCAGACAGAAAGCCAGCGCCAGAACCGCTCCCTTACTCCAGTGGTTTTTCTTTCTTTTCATCGGTCATTCACTCTTTCTCAAATTTTATCTCCGGTTTCGGGCCCTGATCCGCCGGCCCCTTCCGCTCCGTTCAATTCTCCCCGTAACGCATGGCCTGGGCCGCAATCAGCTCCTGATCGTCAAAATAATTGATCTTCATGGCCGCTTTCATCTCCGCCAGCGTCACGGCCGCCTTCTTTTCCGCCCGCTCGCTGCCCTCTTTGAGGATCCGGTAGACCTCCGGGATGTTTTTCTCGTACTCTTTTCTGCGGGCGCGGATGGGCTCCAGCTCCGCCTGCATCACTTCATTCAGGAACCGCTTCACCTTCACATCGCCCAGGCCTCCTCTGGTATAATGGGCCTTCATCTCGTCCAGATTCTGATATTCCGGCAGGAACTTTGCGAAATGCTCGTCCCGGCAAAAAGCATCCAGATAGATAAAAACCGGATTGCCTTCCACCCTGCCCGGATCCTGCACGCGGATATGGCTGGGATCCGTAAACATGCTCATAATCTTCTTTTTCACGTCCTCCGGCGAATCGGACAGGTAAATGCAGTTGCCCAGGGACTTGCTCATCTTCGCGTTGCCGTCGATGCCGGGCAGCCGCCTGCAGGACTCGTTCTGGGGAATCAGCGCCTCCGGCTCCACCAGCACCTCGTCGTAGATATGGTTGAAGCTGCGGACGATTTCCCGGGTCTGTTCGATCATCGGCAGCTGGTCGTCCCCCACCGGCACCGTAGTCGCCTTAAACGCCGTGATATCCGCCGCCTGGCTGATCGGATAGGTAAAGAAGCCCACCGGGATGCTGGTCTCAAAATTGCGCAGCTTGATCTCGTTTTTCACCGTGGGATTCCGCTGGAGCCGGGACACCGTCACCAGGTTCATATAATAAAAGGACATCTCCGTCAGTTCCGGCACCTGGGACTGGATGAACAGCGTGGATTTCGCCGGATCGAGGCCGCAGGAAAGATAATCCAGGGCCACCTCGATAATATTCTGCCGCACTTTTTCCGGGTTGTCCGCATTGTCCGTCAGCGCCTGGGCGTCGGCGATCATAATATAAATCTCGTCAAACTTCCCGGAATTCTGCAGCTCCACCCTCTGCCGCAGCGAGCCCACGTAATGGCCCACATGCAGCTTGCCCGTGGGGCGGTCTCCGGTCAATATGATATTCTTCTTCGATTCTGCCATAATCTCCTCCTGAACGTATCTCTATTTCGCCGGCCGCAGCCGAAAAACATCACTTTTTTCAGTATACCACTCCCTTGGCCAATTGCCTACTAGATTTTTTAAAAAATCTCCTTTTCCCGTTCCGTCCGGTCCGGGCACACCGCTTTTGTCCCTCTCATATCCTACCAGAAGAAGGAGGATTTTCATATGGCTCATGAACCGATTACTCCGGGACGCGTCTTTTCCGGACTGCTGGAAGAGAATGGACCCCAGGCGGCCGCCTGGATCCGCGGCGGAACAGGCGCGCCCTACCTCAGCGGACTGGTGAAATTTTACGAGACCTTTTACGGAGGCGTGCTGATCGAAGCGGAACTGTTTGGCCTGCCGGACGAAGAAACGGCAGGTTCCGCCGGCTTTTACGCCATGCACATCCATACAAGCGGCAGCTGCGCCGGCCCCTGCGGCGTTTGCTCTCAGGCCGGCAGACACTACGCCCCCACCTGTGCGGCACATCCCGGCCATGCCGGCTGCCTGCTGCCCCTGCTCTCCTGTCAGGGCTATGCCTGGCTGGCTTTCTACGACAAACGGCTGACCCTGCCGGAGATCATCGGCAGCTCCGTCGTCATCCGCCCGCTCCGCGGCGATCCGGCTTCCCGGTCCTCCGGCGACAGCAAAGCCCCGATCGGCTGCGGCGTCATCCGCATGGATAACGGAGAAGAAATGCCGGAAAATTATCAGATATCTTAGTTGATCTGGAATAAATAATCTTTCTTTAAAATGTGCTTGCTTTTTTTCCGTTATGTGGTACAATATCTGACGGAGGCATAGCTCAGCTGGGAGAGCACATGCATCACACGCATGGGGTCGCAGGTTCGAGCCCTGTTGTCTCCATAGAGATGCGAAAACAGCGGGAAACACGCAGAGTCGTGGGTCCCGCTGTTATGTTTTATGTTGTTATGTTATTCCGGTGCTGTTCTTTATCGTTTTATATTACTGCGGTGCTGTTCCTTATCATTTTATATTATTACGGCGCTGTTCTTTATCGTTTCGATCCAATGCGGCGCGCCGGGAAACGCCATTTAAAACCCCCATCGGCCGAAACCTCAGCTGCCTGCTTCCCCTTCCTCATTTTCCTTCGAGTAAACTATGACATCGGCAATATCGCAGTCCAGTATGCCGCAGAGGTCGTTCAGCGTCGTCAGCGTAATACTCCGGTTATGCTTCAGATTATCCAGCGTCCCCCTGCTCATATGGTACTTCACGATCAGGTCGTACTGCGATATCCCTTTTTTCTTCAAAGTCTTCCACAACGGTTCGAATGTGATCATAAGCCCACCCCTCCGCTCTTAGTTTATAGGGCAAAAATCATATTTGATATTGCCAAATATATGGGAATGTGCTATGATTGATTCTATAAGAAAGACCGGCTCTCCCTGCCGGAAAAGGCCGCCCGGCCGTTCCAAATCCGACATACAATACGGCCGTAATTGCTTGTAGAATCTGCCAAATAAGAGTATACTGGAGTACAAGAAAGACACTGCGCCGCGGCATTTCACAAAACGCCCGCCATACCAAAACGGCCGCGCCCGAAAGAGACGCCGGAGATCCGAAACGGCGCCTCTCCCCAAAATTTTACTCAGGAGGAATGTTCCGCTATGCTGAACGTATCGCATGTAACCAAAAAATACGGCAAAGTCGTTGCCTGCAGCGACGTCAGTTTTCATCTGCCGCCGGGCAGCGTGACCGTGCTCTTAGGCCCCAACGGCGCAGGCAAAAGCACCATCATGAAAGCGGTCACCGGCTTTTTGCGCTACGAGGGCGAGATCACCGTCGGCGGTTTCCCCAATAAAACCACGGACGCCCGGAGGATCCTGGGCTATATCCCGGAGATGCCGTCGCTCTATCCGAATCTGACCGTTTCTGAACATATGGAATTCCTGGCCAGGGCCTACCGTCTGTCCGGCTATAAAGAGCGGGCGGAACAGCTCCTGGCGCAGTTTGAACTGACCGACAAAAAGAAAAAATTCGGGGACGAACTGTCCAAAGGAATGCAGCAGAAACTGAACATCTGCCTGGGGCTTTTGCCGGAGCCGAAAATGCTTCTGCTGGACGAGCCCATGATCGGGCTGGATCCCCACGCGATCAAGGAACTGAAAACGCTGATCGAGCAGATGCGCGGCGAGGGACGTACCATGCTGGTCAGCACCCACATCATTGACAGTGTGGACATGCTCTGGGACCGCACCATTATCATGCAGAGCGGAACCATCCGCGCCGACGTGACCCGCCAGGAGCTGGAACAGGACGGCCGGACCCTGGAGCAGCTCTTCTTCGACGTGACAGAGGGCGTGGAGCAGAAAGACATGACGCATCAAGAGGACGCAAAGGAGGGCTGACGCAATGAGACTCTTTTTCTACTATGCAGTCCATTCCTTTCTCAATCAGCTGAAAAAATTGTTCCACACCTGGGTGCTGGTCTTTATCCTGATCTGCGCGCTCTTCGGCGGCGCCATCGGCCTGTTCGCCGGCATGACCGCCGAACATCTGGAAGAACAGAACCCGGCGCAGGCCGAGACCCAGATCGCAGAGGAACCGGAGGAAACATTTTTTGAGGCTGCGGGCATCGAACCGGAAGACGCGGTCGAGCTGGCGGCCGGAGGGCTCATCTTCGCGCTGTTTTTGTTTATGGCTTTCGGCGCAGACAAAAACGGCAGCCGGATCTTTCTTCCCGCCGACGTCAATCTCCTGTTCGCTTCTCCTTTAAAGCCTCAGTCCGTTCTGATGTTCCGCCTGACGACCCAGCTGGGACTGAGCCTGCTTGCCACCGTCTATATGCTGATCCAGCTTCCGAACCTGACTCTGAACCTGGGGCTCAGCGTCTGGGCCGCCGTTGCGGTCATCGCGATCTGGGGACTGACGGTCCTGTTCGCCACGCTGCTGCAGGTCCTTTTATATCTGCTGGCCTCCACCTATCCGGCGGTGAAGCGATTCCTGCGCCCCGGCCTCTACGCGCTGATGGCCCTGACCGGCGCGGGTTATCTGCTGACCCTTGTCTCAAGCGGGGCGGACGCTCTGACCGCGGCCGTCCGGTTCTTCAACGCTCCCCTCTCCCGCCTGATCCCGATCTGGGGCTGGCTCAAGGGGTTCCTCGTGTTCGCGATAGAGGGAAACGCCGCGCTCTCGCTCCTCTGCCTCGCCGCGCTCTTTTTGGGCGGCCTGCTGCTGACCGCGTTCATCTGGCGGATCAAAGCGGATTTCTACGAGGACGCCATGGCTAAATCCGAGGAAACGGCGGAGCTTCTGGAACGGGCCCGCTCGGAAAAATCCTCCGGCATACTGGTCAAACGGGCCAAAGAGCGCAGCGAAAAGCTGACCCGGGACGGCCTGCGGCACGGGTCCGGGGCCAACGTATTTTTCTTTAAGGCCATGTATAACCGCTTCCGCTTTGCCCATCTGGGGTTCTTTACGAAAACCGCCGAATTTTATACGGCGGCGGCCGTCGGAACCGCCGTGATCTGCCGCGTCTCCGATTACACAGGCAGCGCCGTCCCCGTGGCCCTGGCGCTGGCGGCCATGGCATTTTACCGTGCCCTGGGCAATTCCCTGGAGCAGGACACCTCCATGGATTACTTCATCCTGATTCCGGAAAATCTCCATGCGAAGCTGTTCTGGTCCCTGATGGGCGGTACCGCAAACTGTCTGCTGGACGCGGTCCTGCCGCTGTTGATCGGGGCGCTGATTGCGGGCGCGAACCCGTTTTCGGCCTTGGTCTGGCTCCCGTTCATCGTTTCCGTCGATTTCTATTCCACGACGGTAGGCACTTTCATCGGCCTGTCCGTCCCTGTCAACGCCGGAAAGACGGTCAAACAGCTGGTGCAGGTTCTGTTCATCTATTTCGGCCTGCTGCCGGACATCGCTTTTATGAGCCTGGGTATCCTGTTCGACGCCATGGTTCCGGCCGTTTTAGGCTCCGCCGCCTTAAACATCGGACTGGGCTTTCTGTTCTTCGCCCTCTGCCCCCTGTTCCTTGAACCCGGCGACAAGGCCCCGAAACAGACGGCGGCGGTTTTCACAGGAGATCTCAAAGCTGTGCGGAAACAATTTTCCCGGCTGGGACTGGGCGCTTTCGCGATCCTCGCGTCCGCGTCCCTGCTGCAGCTGGCGGCCATCGGACTTGCGGACCTGGCGTTTGCGGACGGAAATTCGCCCTCCTGGCTCATCTGGCTCGTCACGTTCGCGCCCCTTTACCTGGCAGCGGTCCCGCTGGGCCTTGGGATCTTTCGCCGGGTCCCGGCTTCCCCTGTGCCCAAACGCAGCCTGAAGCCCGGCCAGATCGCCGCGGCTGTGTTCATCAGTATTTTCATGATGTACGCGGGAAATATCCTCGGCACCCTTGTGACCCTGCTGTTGCAGAATGTGCTGGGAACCGCCCCGGTCAATCCGGTTCAGTCCTACGCCGCGGACGACAGCCTGTGGATGAAGCTGTTGTTTCTGGTGATCCTCGCTCCCCTGATCGAGGAATACGTTTTCCGCAAACAGCTCATCGGGCGCATGAAAGAGTACGGCGAACGGCTGGCGGTGGTCACATCGGCGCTCATCTTCGGCCTGTTCCACGGGAATCTGTCCCAGTTTTTCTACGCGGCCGCGCTGGGCCTGGTCTTCGGGTATGTGTATCTGAAAACCGGCCGGCTGCGCTACTCCGCGGGGCTGCATATGTTCATCAATTTCCTGGGAAGCATCCTGGCACCGGCCATATTAACCGCCATGGGGGACAGCCTGCCGGAGACCGCGGACGCGTCCTTTTCCCTGGCGGAACGGATGACGCCCCAGCTTCTCCTCTTCCTAGTCTACGTGGTCCTGCTGCTGGCCTGTTCCCTGACCGGCCTCGTCCTGCTCTGCCTGCAGAAACGGCGCATCCGCTTCGCGGCGGCTCCGATGGAACTTCCCAAAGGGCAGCGTTTCCGGACCGTATGGCTCAATCCGGGCATGATCCTGTTCGTGCTCCTCTGCCTGGGTTCCGTCGTCCTGACAGTGGCGGTATGAAGTCAAAACGATTTTCCGCAATACCGGATTCCGCAAAAAAAGTGCAGCTGTCAGAGCTGATTTTTCTCTGACAACTGCACTTTTATAGTGCGAAAAGGCCGTGCCGCCTCCGCAGATCCGGCCAGTCCCTATGTTCCCTATGCGGTTTTCACCCCCATACGCCCCTCCGCTCCGAGGCGCAGGGCCGTGAACGCCGCATAGGATTTTTCTTTTGGAAACCTTCCGCCGTCACGGACCGATAAACCCGACCAGCAGATACCCCAGCGTCAGACACATTCCGATGCACACCAACATCAAACCGTAGGAAAAGCTCTCCTGGGCCAGGCGCACATCTCCCTTGAACCGCTCTTCCCGGCGCGCCAGACGCTCTGCAGCGGATTCGGTCTGCCCCGCCTCCCCGCCATCGGACGTCCGGTTTTTCCGCCACGGCATACGGTTCCAGGCCGCCGACACAGCGTCGATCATTCCGCCGATCACATGCGCCGCCAGGTCGGTGTCGTGCTGCGCCGCGGCCGCCCTGACCTGGCTGTGGGTCGTCATTCTCGCCAGACGCACCACCGCGTCCAGACCGCTGTCCATGATCCGCGCCGCCAGGGTTGACACCGTCAGAAATACCGTCGTGGCCGCCGGTACCAGATGACGGTCAATAAACGCAAAGACCGCCCCGCAGATGCCCGGAAGCGCCGTCTGCAGGATAGGCCGGTACACCAGATTCTCCAGATCCAGCCAGGCCGGCCAGCGGTCCGCGTAACGCCGGCCGCCTTTTCCGTCCGCTTCCATCAGGAGGCCGCGGATCACCACAAGATACAGCGCCGCTCCGATTGCGATGCTGATCAGGCCGCCTTTCAGATTCTCAAAGGACAGATAGGCCACCGTATGGGCATGGCCCTGGGCCGAGAAAAAGCCCTGTCCCAGATCCGCGATCCGGTCCATGGTCAGATGGGCGGTCAGGCCCAGCACAGGCAAAATCGCCGCCGATGCCGTAAGCGCCGCCGCCGTAACCGGACGCATGTACCGTTTTCCCATGTCGTCAAACCGCTTCTGCTCCCGTTCATCCTCATTCCGTTCCACAAAAACCGCCAGAAACAGTTTCAGCATATAGGCCACGGTCATGCCGCCGGTAAATAAAAACACCCACTCCGCTCCCCGCCAGATGCCCGGATGACCGGTAACCTCTATATATTCCACGATGCTCTCATGGATCAGCGTCTTGCTGACATAACCGTTCCACAGCGGGATGCCGCCGATCCCCAAAGCGCCCATCAGGAACGAAAACAGCAGCGCCGGTTTCTTCCTGCCGAACCCCCGGATCTCATTGAGATCCAGCTTATGCAGATTCATATAGACCGCGCCTGCGCACAGAAACAGCACCAGCTTAAACAGCGAATGGTTCACCATATGGAGAAACGCGCCGCGGACCGCCAGGAGATTCCCCTCCCCGGCGCTCCGAAGCAGGCAGGACATGCCGATCCCCGTCAGGATGAAACCGATCTGGGAAATGGACGAGCAGGCCAGGGTCCGTTTCAGGTTGACGGAAAACAATGCCAGAAACGCGCCCACAAACATGGTGACCAGGCCCAGCGCCGCGATCAAAAGCCCCCAGCTGTGGTCCGCGCCGAAAAGGCCGCAGGACACCACGATAATTCCGAACACGCCGGTTTTCGTCAGGATGCCGGACAAAAGAGCGCTGGCCGGGGCCGGGGCTTCCGGATGGGCTTTCGGCAGCCAGATATGCAGCGGGAAACAGCCTGCTTTCGCGCCGAAACCAAACAGCAGCAGCGCCCCCGCCGTATACAGCTGGGCTTTCGCCGTCGGGAAGAAGCTCCCGGGCGTTCCGGGCACGCTGCCGCTCCACGGTGTCCCGGAAAACATCCCCGCAGTCCAGACAACGGTCGGGCCGTCCGCGCCGACGGCAGAAACCGCCGCCTCTTCCGCCGCGGAGAAAGCGCTTCCTGCCTGGGCAGGCAGGTTTCCGCCCATCACCGCCTCCGCCAGGACGCCGAGTTCCTCAATCTCCAGCGTTCCGAACAGATCGTACAGCAGGAACAGCCCCATTAACATCACCATGCCGCCGATGACCGCCACCGCCAGATAGGTCTCCGCCGCTTTCAGGCTGGCCCTTCTCTCATCAAACGCCACCCACACATAGGAGGTGAAGGACATGATCTCAAAGAAAATAAACGTCGTAAACAGGTTCGCCGACAAAAACACTCCCACCGTAGCCGCGAACGTGGCCCAGAAGAAACAGTAATATCTCTTCCGGTTGGCATAGTGGGACATGTACTCCGCGGAAAATATGCCGCTGACCGTCCACATCAGGATTGCCACCAGGCAGTATACCAGCCGGAACCCGTCCAGCTTCAGATGAAGCCCCATCCCGCATATGGCGGGAACCGTCACATCCATCCATGTCTGATTCATGCGGTCTCACCTCCGATCGCCGTCAGGATCCTCATAAGCGGCCCGAAATGCATTCCCATATACAGGATCGCCGCGGAAAAGACTAACAGCGGAACCAGCATTTTCCAGCTGGGATCCTGATTTGCAGGGCCGGCCTCTTCCGCTGTTTTTTCAGCCGTCGAAACGTTCCCCCGGCTTCCCGCCTCACGTCCGGTTTCTCCGGGAGCCGTCCGGACCGTTTGTTCCGCCGCAAGCCCCAGCTTCCCGGTTATCTGGGGAAAATAGGCCCGCAGCACTACCGTCATCATATAAATGCCGGTCATCAGCGCCGAATAAAGGATCACGATCACTCCGAACGCCGGCATCAGGCTCCCGAAGCCGCGCAGCTCTCCCGACAGAGAGAACGCCGCCTGGCAGAGATTGTATTTACTGACAAATCCGGCAAACAGCGGGATCCCCATCAGAGAAAGGCTGCAGACCGTAAAACAGGCAAACGTCACCGGCATCCGGCGTCCCATTCCGTCCAGCTGATAAATATAGGTCTTGCCGGTCTGGTGCGTCACGGCGCCGCAGCAGAAAAACGCGCTGATCTTCATGAACGCGTGGGCCAGCAGATGGCTCAGCGCCGCGGCCAGGCCCATGGGACTCATGAGCGATGCCCCGAACAGAATATAGGACAGGTTGCTGATGGTAGAATAAGCCAGCCTCCGTTTCCAGTGCACCTCCCGGACCGCCCTGGTGGACGCATAAGCGATGGTGACCAGCGACGCCGCCATCACGACCCATTGCGCCCAGCTTCCCCGCAGAAACTCCGTCCCGAAGCTGAAATACGTAAACCGCAGCACCGCGAACGCCCCGGCCTTGACCACCGCCACCGCATGGAGCAGGGCCGTCACCGGCGTCGGGGCCACAGCCGCCTTCGGAAGCCAGCCATGGCAGGGGAACAGCGCCGCCTTGACGCCGAAACCGAAAAAGGCCAGCACGTAAATGAACAGAAGCTGGTTTCTCCGCTCTCCGACCGCCGCCAGATCCAGCATCCCCCCCGCCACAAATTCCGTCGTTCCGACCGCCGAGAACCCCAGGACAAATACCAGGCCCAGAAACGCGAACGCCGCGCCGCCGATGGAATAATACAGGTACTGCCGCGTAGCCCTGGCCGCCTCTGTCGTCATGGGATGCAGCACCAGCGGGAACGTGGCGAAGGTCAGCATTTCGTAGAAAATATACATCGTGACCAGATTTCCGGCCAGGGCCACGCCCAGCGTCACGCCGTAGGACACGGTATAAAACCCGAAAAACGCGGATTTTCTCTTCTCATGCTCCATATACTCAAACGCGTACAGCGTCGCCAGGGGCCACAGAAAGGACACCAGACCCGCAAAAACGCTCCCCATCCGGTCCAGCCGGAACATGACCGTCAGCTGCCCGTAGAGCCGGAACAGCACCAGATCGCCGGTCCGTCCGCCGGACGCCAGGATCAGCGCCCCCATCAGCAGGCTGTTCGCCAGGACCAGGAGCTCGACGATCCGGGACATCATTCGTTCCCGGTCCTCCCAACGGATATATCTTCCCAGAAGCATCACCAGAAAACCGCCGATCACAGGAAGAAATACCGGTACCGCCAATAATTGATCGTACATATTCTTTCCTCCATCGTCTCCCGCTTACAGGAATGTTCCCGCCAGCTTTTCCAGAAATGCCAGAAGCGGCCCCGGAAAACAGCCGAACAGCACCGCTGCAGCCGCCGTGATTCCAATCGGGACCAGCATCGTAAGGGACGGCTCCTGCCCTTTCAGGCCCCGCTCCCCGATCTCCTTCCCGTCAAAATCCTGCCCCGGAAAATATCCCTGGATCGTGATGGGCAGCAAATACCCCGCGGTCAGAAGCGCGCTGATCAGCAGCACTACCGGCCCCGTGAAGCCCAAAGCCCCCGTTCCGGAGGCCAGAGCGCCCGTAGCCAAGTACCATTTGCTGACGAAGCCGCTGGCGGGCGGAATGCCGATCAGGGCCAGCGAGGCAAAGGTATAGCACCAGAGTGTCTTCGGCATCTGCCGGCCGATCCCGCGCAGCTCCTCCCCCCTGCTCTTGTGACCTTTGAAGATAAAGATTCCCGCCGTCAGGAACAGCGCGCACTTGATCGTCATGTGGAAGACCACATGCAGAAGCGCGCCGGTCATCCCGGTCGGGTTCAGCACCGAGAGTCCGAACAGGATGTACGATACCTGGCTGACCGTCGAGTAGGCCAGCCGCTTCTTGAACACCGGCTCGCGGAACGCCATCATCGAG
>CANQUA010000070.1 GCA_947626915.1 uncultured Lachnospiraceae bacterium | reverse complement strand
ACGCATACGAAGCATGAGCGGCAGCCTGATTACCATCCATGGTTTTCATTTTTCTTGCCATTTGATTTTCCTCCTACTAATGTGAATATAGCCCAGTGAAGTGCATGCCTGACCATAGGGGGCACACACCGACCTTTTTACATTATAGCAATCTTTTTAGGATTTGAAAAGGATTAAACCAAAGATTTTACGTATAAATTTATGAACAATCTATAAAAAATGACCGTGCCGGCCGCCGTCTTTACGCATACTGCCGGAATTGTCCGCTCTGCGGGATGCGCCGCGGACGCAAATGCACACCGGAGCGTACCGGACATTCCAAAGACTGCCGGACGGCGCACGAATGCCGGGCGGACAAACTGCGCCCGGTCCGCCCGTACTGAGCATGAACAGAATATTCCACGGCTGCCGGCCCATCCCGGATATTCACATATGTTTCGCTGGATACCCGCCAATTCATAACTATAAAAAAGCAGAGACAATCCCGATCTTCCGGACTGTCCCTGTTTTTATCACTGTCTCTGTTTTCATCTTCATCAGCTGCTTTGCAGACAGAAAGCTATTGCTTCTTTGATTTCTTTCGGATCATCTGCTTTATGATAATCGCTGCGGCCAAAATGACAGCCGTTACCGCCCCATAAAGCAGGATGCTTGTGTACCATGGCGCAGACTGCACGGCATATAAATCGGGGTGCGTCTTATAATCCCAGAGTACGTATATTCCGTGCCCGATCCAGACTCCAATGAATGAGCCCATGACGATATTCAAAATCCAGTTCAGTTTTTCCAGCAAGATATCCCCTCCCTTAAACCTCGATTCAGAGCGAAAGGAAACGCCTCTTCCTCATTCTCTTTTCTCTCACGTCAGTTCCCCGGCGGAGGGTCAACGACCAGATTGTCGGACGGACCTCCCGACGAAGGGCCTCCGGAAGACGGGCCCTCGTTCCCGGCAATCGGCGGAGGTTCGACCCCCGAACCCGGTGACGACGGCGACGAAGGCTGAGTCACAGGCGCTTCCGTCACAGGCGGCTGGGTCTCGAAAGGCTCTGTCGCCGGCGGTCCCGTCACGGGCGCATCGGTTGCAGGCGGCGAAACCGGAGCCTGTGTCTCAGGCGCTGTCTGAGGAGCGGCCGTTTCAGGCGGCTGCGTCCCGGGCTGCGCGGAGGCAGGCTGTCCCGGCGTCTCCGGAACCGTCTGCGTTTCTTCCGGCGCGGTCGTTTCTTCCTCGCTGGGCGCAATCACGATACCGGACGTATTCCGCTTGATCACTGCCGCATGGCCCTTATAGGTGGACGTATGATCGACCTCTTCGCTGACGACCACGCCGTCCTTTTTCACGATCAGCTTCGTCTCCCATTTGCTGCCGTAGGACGGATCCGTCACTACGATCTCCTCGTCCGGCTGCAGGGTCTGATCTTCCTCATATTTGGGCTCGGGCGGATCCACCTCGGCAACCTTCTTCGATTCCAGTGTATAGGTTACGCCCTCTTCCAGGATCGGTATCCCGTAAATTGAAACGGTCACAACCCGGTCTTTATAGGTTGCCCGGATGCCGATCGCGGTCTTGCTGTTATTGACAAAGCAGAAATCAGGGGCGCCCCAGCTGACCGTCGCGTCCTGCCCCGGCGTCACATAGCTGGGCTCAAAGGTATGGGAACGCCTCGACGTAACCTGCAGTCCTGAAACCGCCACCGCGTTATACAGGGTACTGGATACCTGGCAGATCCCGCCGCCGATCTCCTGCACAACCTCGCCGTTATTGTAAGCGGCGGCGCTCTTGAAACCGCGCTCCTCGGTCCGCTGTCCTACCACCGCGTTAAACGAGAACTCTTCTCCCGGTTTTAAGACAACTCCGTTGACCGCCTCTGCCGCCAGCTGCACATTCGTGTTCCGGTTGGAATTGGCCGTCGTATTCGTGACATATCTGGAAATTTCCTTATACAGGTTTTTCGCGGCAGACTGATCGATCTCCGGTTCCACCGCGTCCGCTTTTACCTGGATCTGCGCGTCGAAATCCTTCGCGCTCAGCGCCGCCCGGATATCCTCCGCCAGCTTCGTTTCATCGATCGCCAGTCCCTTCTCGTCCGCCCCGAACACAAAGGTATCGCTGGCGGCGTCATAGGAGGTGATTTCTCCGTTCTTCGCAGCCTTGTTCCAGCGCTTCCTCATCTCGGCAATCTGGGCCCCGATCTCCGTGTCCAGTCCCGACGTATCCAAATGATAATTCTCCTTCGGCTTTCCCCTGTAGATCTCATCCAGAAGGGTCTCGACCCTGCCCGCCATCAGATCGCTGATCTCATAAATGTCTCCATTATAAACGGCTTTCATGCCCCACGGGTATTTCTGCTGAAGCTTCTTCCTGGCGTCCTCCCTCGAAAGGCCGGTGATCTCCACGTCGTCGATCCGAACCGTCTGCTGAAGCTCCGTCTCCGGTACAGACGATTCCGCCGCAGAGGTATCGGCTGCGGATGTCTTCGTCTCATGGCCGGACCCCGGATTCTTCGTCATACCGTAAGCCGCAAGTGCAATCAGCAGGATCAGGATCACCCCGAGGATCGCGATCAGGCGATAATCCGGAGAATTTTTTCTCCGTCTGCTGCTGTAGCTTCTGTATGTGGAGGAAGATCTGCCCGAACTGTAGCCGCGGCCCCCGCGGCTTCCCGTACTCCGGCTTCCACTGCTTCTCCTGCTGCTGCCGGATCTCCCCCGGCTGCCGGAACTTGTCCTGCCCCGGCTCTGCGCGTAGCTTCCGCGTCCGTAAGCCGCGCTTCCCCCTGATCGATATGTCGTGCCCATCTGTCCACCCGTTTCATAAATCATATTCAGCTGTGCTGAAAATCCCACACATGATACAATATAACATAGTTTAACAAAAAAGGAATCTCTTTTTTTCTTCTTTTTCTTTTCAAATTTCTTATGATTTTTTAACGTATTAATACCCTGTTACAAATGTTTCATTTGCGTGCTTTTTATGTCCGGAAATGTCATAATAACCTGCTGCAACCTGTAACCTTTTTTGTTGTTTGTCCGCCTGCCTTTCCTTCTCCCGCCCGGCTTCCGTCCGGAAAAATATTTTCGGAAATTCCGGAAACACTGGCAAGCCGCCTTACATATGATGGAGTGTAAACAGAATTTCCGGAGGAAACAAACATGAGTGATTTAGCGGCAACAAACTGTGGTTGCGGATGCGATTGTACGACGGGAGGAAACAGCGGCTGCAATATCATTTTCCTGATCCTGCTGCTGTGCTGCTGCGGCAACGGAAACGGCGGCTCGAACATAGGCGGAGCCAGCTGCGGATGCGGATGTGACCTGATCTGGATCATCCTGCTGCTGTGCTGCTGCGGCAACGGGAACGGCTTCTGCTGCTAAGCTTTCCCGGATCAACGGCCGCCGGCCAACGCCGGCGGTCATTCCTCTGTCCGGTCCTCGCCGCATTACCTGCCGCGCTGTTTTGCTCCTTTCGAATCCTGATACCGGACAACGCAGTTGCTCTGCATCCGATTCTCCCGGCCTTTTTTCCTTTCCTTCTGAAATTCCATACATTCCTCATCGATCTCGTAAACGGCGTTTCCATCTATGATCAGGCGGCCTTTCATGGTTTCCTCCCGCATTTTCTTCTATAACTACATCATATGCAGGAATGTTTGACATGTTCCCCCGCATATATTGCCATAAAAGATGAAAATGAGGGCAGACATGAGCGAAGAACCCACTATGAAGCTGACGGACTTCGACTATCTCACCGGCGACCACCATCTGCAGATGATGAAAGCCGCCCTTCCCTATGTCAATATACCCGAGCAGCGTTTTCTTTCCATTCTGGTCAAATTCCAGGAGCTGCGCAGGACCGTGTCCCTGTTTGAAAATGAGGAAAACGCCGCCGTAGGCATCTGTTCCCTGGGTCAAAACGCCCCCCGCTCCCCTCTGGATATGATGAACGCCATCAAACCCTACGCCGATTCCCAGGAGCAGGATTTCATCGATGTGATCTGCAACTTCCTGCAGGGCTGGCGGATCGGGAACCAGTACCGGCAGGAACTCCGAATGCAGGAGGCTGCCAGAGCGGGAACTGCAAAGCCGGAGGATCCGCCGCCGAACGAGCTGCCGCCGGAATACATAGAACCGGAAAACCTGTCTCAGGAGGCGGCAGGAAGACTCACCCTGGAACAGATTAAAAATCTCCTGCCTCCCGACCAGCAGGTCCGTTTCGAAACCGCCTCCCTGCTGATGCAGGCCATGCGGCAGATGGCGTAGCCCCGCGGGAAACGGCGCGAAGCAGGCCGGCCTAAAGCACTCAAAAAGAGTATTCCCATTCCGGCCGGAATTATCTCAGAAAGGAAACTTTTCATGAACCATAATTGGAAAGACGATCCCAGAATCCGGGCCATGAACCCGGAAAAAATACAGTTTCTTGCGGAACTGACCGAGCAGCTCCGAAAAACGCCCCAAAAACAGATGATGAACCGTTTTCTGTCTTTGACCCTGGAGGCCCAGAAACGCGGCATCTCCTTTTCCGGCCAGGAAACAGATCTGCTGACGGGTATCCTGATCGATTACATGCCTCCCGCGGACCGGGAAAAGCTGGACCTGTTCCGGATGCTCTCCAAAAAACTGGCCGGCGCGCCGCAGTCAGAACGCCGCTGAAACACAAACAGGAACCGGCGCAAAACTGCCTCCGCCCTGCCGTCCCGGACCTTTGCGTCCGAATCCGCCCTCTGCCAAACATCGTTCAGCTGTTTCGGATGATTCTGACGTCAGGGTACGGCTGACAGCAGGCGCGTTTCTTTTTGCGCCGGTCACGTTTCCGTCCTTTGAATCTGCTGCTGGATTTCCGTTCCGTTTCCCGGCCTCTGCGCTCCGCCGGGGCTTGCCCGCCGGTTTCCGGGTTCACCCGTTCACGGGATCACCAGCGGCTCGACCACCGGGATTCCATTCAGCGTCCCGGTCTGCGTCCCCGTCTGTATCTTCGCGCCGCTTGCGTCTACCTTCGAACCGTCCGGCGTTGTCGTATCCGCGTACATGGCCCCGTAAGGACGCTGGCCGGCTGTGGTCGCCTCCCGCCGGCCGGTCTGGGCGTTCCACACCTGCTGCGGCATGGGGGCGGTCGGGTTCAGGTAATACCAAAGGCCGCCGACCGTCTGCCAACCGGTACACATGGCTCCGTTTTCCGCCAGATAATACCAATAACCGCCGTCCAGGAGCCAGCCTGTCCGCATGATCCCCGTATCCGGCTGAAGATAATACCAAATGTTCTGATCCAGAATCCAGCCCGTAGCCATCGCTCCGCTGGCAGTCAGATAATACCAGCTATTCTGATCCAGGCACCAGCCGGTGCTCATGATCCCGTCCTCGCCCATATGGTACCAGAAACCGCCCTTGTAGATCCAGGTATTCCTAGCGTAAATTCCCGTAGGAAGCTTAAATCTCCAGAATGTATTCTCCTGCTCCCAGGTTCCCAGCGTTTCGGCGGCCTCTTTCTGCGGCATCAGATACACGGCCGCTCCGGACGCGTGATCCCGGGGTATGTTGCCTGAACGGACCACACGGCCGCCTCCGCCTCCTCCGCTTCCGCTTCCGCCGCCGGAATGGCTGCCGGAACCGCCCGGGCTGCCGCCCGAGGACGGCTCCTTTTCCGTCTGAAAACTGCCGGTCATCCGGAACGTACTCCCATGAACCGATACGATCTCATAAAGTTCCCCGTCTGCCACCAGGCTGGCGTGCTCCACCATAACCTGTATCTCCTGGGGAGAGGTAATGGTCAGGGTACCCACCTTCTGCTCCCTGCCGATCTCCAGAAGCTTCTGCGTATCGGCCACCACGACGGTCAGCATACCGCTCATCGGATCATAAACGAAATCCTGTACGGCCGCCCCTTTCCAGGCGCTGTCGGCCTCAAATTTCACATCCGCGGCGTCAAGCGGCTCCTCCGCGGAAACCGCAACCTGCATCTGCAGAGCCGACACATCGCCGATATTCTCCCTGGTTGCCAGCTGCAGAGACAAAACCGCCTGTCCCTTTTTGGAACCGCTCTGCCAGGAGGCCGCCCCGTTGACGGACTTCCCTTCCGCTTCCGGCACGGCGGCGCCGGCCCTGATTCCCCGCCCGGACGCCAGAGCCAGACACACCAGCATCAGATATACAACGCTTAATTTCCTGCTCATGATCTGCCACCTTCCTTTCCGGCATCCAGCACAATCTCAGGAAGCGTCCGGGGAACCTCTGTAAACAGGGTCGTGCTGACCAGGCGCTCTCCCTCATTGGTCTCGGCGTTGTCCACCCGGTAAAGTTCCACGCGCACATTCTCAGGCAGCTGGTCCGGAATGGACTCAGGCCGGATGTAATAGACCCATTTGCCGTCGCTGACCTCGCCCAGGAGGCCGTTGCCCTCCGGAACCGGCGCGAAAATGATCTGCTCTGCCACGAGGCTGCCGTCTGCTTCCGTCCCGCCTGCCAGGTTTCCGTTCTCATCCCATACCATAATCACGTTAAACGCCGGATGGCCTTTGTATTCACCCGTGAAGACCAGGGAACCGGCCGGGATCAGCGTTTCGCCCTTCTCATTCCTGTAATCGGTTTTCAGCTTTCCGATGCCTGCCGGCAGCAGTTCTGCATTGTCGCCGGTCTCGCCCAGGAGCGACAGTTCGCTGACCGTCAATTCTGCGCCGCCCTGGCCCTTCGCCACCAGACGCACGTAGGAAGCGTCGTAGGCGTAAAGGTTCGTATCGTCATGGAAGTAAATCTTCTGCCGCCCGTTATCCAGCGTAAAACGGGTCTCCGCCGTTTTCACTTTGGTCCAGTCGCCCGCGCCGGTTTCGCTGACGTAAATCTCAAATGCTTCTATGGCTCTGCCGGAGGAAGCCGCATAGGTCAGGCCCGTGATCGTTTCCTCCTGATTCAGGGCGATCAGGATCTCCGGATCCGTACCCCTGGCCGTACTGCCTGTAAACCCTGTAACCTCGCTGCCGTCGATCATCCTTTCCGTGCCGGGCTGTTCCGTAGTATCGGGATGGTACGGGTTCGGATCTTCGAGCTCGTCGTTTGTCAGGTTCGTGCTGATCTCCCACAGACTCTTATCCAGGCTGCCGTCATGGCTCACCTTCACGGAACCGATCTCCGTCCGTTCGGTGGGATTCAGCCACTGGTCGTAACCTACCGCCTCGTAGGTAAACGCGCGGTTGTTGACCGTGCCGATCACATCCGTGAACGCAGCAATTCCCTGTTCGGCCCAGGCGTAACCTACCGGACGCCGGACGATCTGATCCTTGATCCGCTCATAGCGGTAGATCTCATACATCCAGATGTTCTCTCCGCCATTTCCGGCAGACAGGGAAAGGTTCACCTGATTGCTGCCGGGCTCATAGGATACACTGCCGCTCACGTTTACATTCTGGGCCAGGTTCCGGTAAGCGCCCTCCTGCAGCTGTTTCACCCTGGTATCGTCATTGGCGAACCAGAGCCCCCGGGTCTCCTCGTCAAACTGCTCCGCGTAGAAAATGGTTCCCGCGTCCGGTTCCAGGCCCCATCTGCGGAAGAATTCCAGCAGATTCTTCTGAGCCGCCGCCGTCGCCAGGCGCATCAGTTTGTTATCGGTATCGGCTTTGTCCAGCACCAGCTTATTGTATTCGCCGCCGGGAGCCGCGGACGGGTTCCTGGCGTAGGAATCGGCCCTGGCAAAGAACAGATTGGCCAGCTGGTCCTCGTTCTTGTCAAAGGTCTTGTAATTATATCCGCCCAGGTCATAAGCCAGGTGCAGCTGCCAGTACATGGCCAGCTGGACGAACACATTTCCGGCCTTGCCCTTCACGCCGGAGGTTACCTTGGCGAACACGTCGTCGTACTTGAACCGCACCGTCTCGTTATCGTCGTGCGCCTGGGCCAGCACCGAGAAATAATTATTGGTCACCTCGGCCACGGCGTAGGCTCCCTCGTTGATCTCATGCCCGATTTCATGGGCAATGCCCCAGCCGAAATACTGACCGCTCCGATACTGACCGCTCTCCGTGCGCTCCACCGGCACTCCGCCCATCATGCCCGCCAGCTCCGGCCATTCGATGCCGATATGCTTGCCGCCTGCGTACATGAACGCCCCCGCGAACATCCGCTGGTAACGGATATTCAGACGCCCGATGGGAACACGGTTGTAAACGGGCGCATCCGGATCCTCGCTCAGGCCCTTATGCTGGTAGAACAGATACACCATCTCGTCAAAGGCTTTCATGGACTGATCCAGCTTCTCCGCCATCGCCTCCATGCTGCCGCCTCCCAGACCGTTCAGCACCTGGGCCGCGGAAGTGGAAAGCATGCCGTAGCGGGTGACAATATCCGTCCCCTGGTAAATGCAGTTCTTCGGATCCCATTCGTAAGCTTTATGGTCTTTCTTATGCTGCGCCTCGGCCGCGTCATTCTGGGCCTTCACCTCTTCCAGATAAGTCCTGATCCGCCCGAGACGCTCTTCCTGCGTCAGTTCGTCGGACAGATCCAGCACCGCCGTCTTGTGCCCGCCGCTGACCCGGACGCCGTACTGCTCTTTTCCGGCTTCTCCGGTATATTCGATATACAACTGTCCGCCGCGCTCCAGATCCATTTCGTCCAGAGCCTCAATCGTGATCTCATTGGCCCCGGCCTTCAGATAGCCCAGGGATTTGAACACGGCGGCGGAACTGCCGTGGTACTGGGACAGGATCAGCTCCAGTCTGGTGGCGTCGCCGTCCCTGTGATCGGGCCCGCCCACATAGACCGTCAGCGTCTCTCCCGCCAGAGCGGTCACTCCCAGCGGCTGGTAGGTATTCAGGCCGCCCCGGAACGTGATATGGCTGTCGGAACGGGTCGTGTCCTTCGAATCGACCAGCAGGATCTCCGCGTCCAGCCCGCCGTCCCGGAGGATCTTCTCCGCGTTCTTAAGTTCCGCCTCCAGCTCCGTTCTCTTGGGATGGTACTCTCTGCTGACCGGGTCCGCCGTATTCAGCCGTTTGCGCAGCGCGTCGATCTGCGCCTGGGTCACGCCCTCCCGCAGACTGATATGGTAGGTATCCGCGTACAGATCCATGATTTCATGCTCCAGCGGATCATAGTCATAGAACTTCATCTCCGCAATGCTGATGCGCCGGGCGCTTCCGTAGGAATTGGTCAGCGCCAGCTGGACCCGTTTTGCCGTAAACGGTTCTTCCGTCTGGAATACATAATACGTCTTCTGGTTGCTGGTCTTGCGCCGCAGCGTGACCGGCAGGCTGTTCTTTTCTCCCGAAGCCGTCCAGTAATACAATGTGGCCGCCGTCAGCGCGTAGGTCTGCGAATAATCAGGAATGATCACGATGGTGTCCATCTCATATTCCTGATCCAGGGTGACGATCGGAGCTTTGTCCTCGCCCGGATAGGCATAACCGGCATCCCAGTCGTCGCGCACCCAGGCCGTCCCGTAATCGCCGTCCGCCACGTCAAATTCATGGCTGTCGGTCCCGCCGTAGGTCACCGCTTCTATATGGGCGGTCACATGCTGCCCCTTCACCGCCGTATTGATCAGCTTATAATTCGGCGTCTCCGGCGGACTCAAACTGATGGTCCTGGATTTATAATGAAGCGACTGGGGACCCTCTCCCAGGCGGTTGGTGCCGGTCAGGTAAATCTCGTATTCCGTCTCATTCTTCAGACCGGTCAGTTCATACTGATTGGCGGTGATCCCCTCAACGGACCGGAACACGGCGCCGGAAACGGCGCGGTAATACAGCGTATACTGGTCCGTGCTGTCCATCTTCTTCCAGGAAACGGTCATTTTCTCATAGCCGCCGGTCAGCACCAGGTTCTCCGGCGCGGGCGGCAGGCTCATCGCCACGGGCTTCGCTTCCACGCTGGCTGCTTTGCTCCTCCACATGCCGTTGACGGAACGGATCTCCACCTTGTAGGCATTGCCGTTGACCAGCTTGCCGCTGCCCAGGCTTTCCACCTTCAGCTCCGTCGTGTTCTGCACGTCGTGGGTCTGGGACAGCTCCGCCCCGTCCTTGTTGACGTCGGATACGGTCACTTCGTAGCTGACCACATTCGGCATGTTCTTCCAGCTCACGGAGAAGGAAGCGTCGCTGTTCTTCACGGCCACGCGCTCCGGAACAGACATGGGCGCCTCCGGGATCCGGTCCGCCATGTCCTCATAAAATTCCACTTTGGAAATATCCGCCAGGCTGCCGCCGGAAAGCGTCTTTGTCACCTTGATCGTGACCTTCTTGACCGGTCTCTGGCCGCCTAAATCGACCACCACCGGCAGACCCTGGAGCATCTCGCCGTTCTCGTCTGCCGCCAGCAGGGCAAACCGGGCGAAAATGGTCCTGACCAGACTCCTGACCTGACCGTTTTCCACCTGAAACGTTCTCTCCGAACCGTCCTCCATCTGCACCGTGACCGAACCGTCCACGATGCTGCCGCCGGAACCGGGCTGCGGCTCGACCACAAAGCCTTCCATCGTCTTCGGAACCGCGAACTCCGCCGCCACGGCCACAGGGTTGTCCTCGCTGATATTGCCCGGGTTCGCCGGAGACAATTCCAGTGCCTTTTCCGGCGGCGCAGTACCCGCGAAAATCTGCTTTACCGTTGCGCCGTCGCCGCCGATCTGCGTCGTGCCGTCTCCCGCGTCCCCGATCTCATCCTCGCTGACATACAGGGTATGAAGTACCTTCGCCTGCTGCGGCTCCTTCCGCACATCGTAATATTTCGCGAACGCGGCCATATCCAGCAGATCCACGTTCCCGTCGCCGTTTAAATCGGAACGGACATAGAGCGGATCCGCGTCCGGCGCCATATCTGCGGATATAAAACGCATCAGCTCCTGCTGGTCTTTCTCATCCAGCAGATCGTCGTCATTGATATCGCCCATGGAAAGCAGGCCGAACTTCCCTGCCATATCGGCAGAATATCCGTGCCGGGCGGGATCGTCGTTCATCAAAAGCAGCGTATTCTGACCTTCCCGAATCTCAATATCCGCCTGCTCGTAAGGCAGATACGAGGTCTCCGGCAGGAACTCGTCCGTATCTCCCTCCATTTTAAGCGGAACCAGACGCAGGTCATACCGCCCCGGGGCCGCTGTAACCTGGCAACCTGTTTCAACATATATATCGCCAGAGGTTGCCGGCAGTTCCATCCGGCCGCTCTGGCAGACCAGCGTTCTTTCCTCCGCCGAATCTCCCTTCAGGTACAGTTCCGCCTGCCAGAAGGAGGCCTTGGACGGAACCACCCCGTGAATTTCAATCGCCAGCGTCCCTTCGCGGGCTATTTCCGGCATCTGCATCGCCATCATCAGGCCGATCTGCGGTCCGCCGGGCGGCAAAGCGTCGGAAGGCGTCATGGGCTCCGTCTGGTGCCCCGCATTGCCGGGCGTCGCTGTCTCTTCGTCCCCGTAACGGCCGGCGTCCTCCCCGCCGGAGCCATCCGCGCCGTCGGTATCGCCGCTTTCCTCTCCATACGGAGGAACCCATTCCGTCTCTCCCGCCGCGTCCATACCGGGCAGGGACGCCAGCGCGCTGATCGGACTTTGCAGCGCCATAAGAAGCGCCATGAAAATCGCGGTCTTTCGTTTCATCCGAATCTCCCCTTCTATAACCTATTTTAAATATTTAACCTATTATAGCATCTCCTCCGTAACCTATCAACCAGTTTTTGGATATTTTCGTTTCCGCAGCGTTTTGGCCCCTGCCGCTCCCATATAAAAAGCCGCCGCCAGGCCCAACGGTTACGGCCTGGCGGCGGCAATAAGGCAGCGCTCTGTTATTTTATTTGCTATTGTTTTGCTTTGCTCAGATCCAGCAGCTTCTGCCGCAGCTCTCCTTCGATCCGGTTCAGCTCCTTTTCAGCCTCCCGGCGTTTCTGGCGGCCCTCCTCCTGGATCTTCATCACATCGTCCAGCGTGGTGATCAGCGTCTGGTTGGTCGTTTTCAGCGTCTCGATATCCACGATCCCCCGCTCGGATTCCCTGGCCGTTTCCACCGTGGCCAGCTTCAGCATCTCGGCGTTTTTCTTCAGCAGCTCGTTGGTGGTGTCCGACACCTGCTTCTGCGCCCTGGCCGCTTCCGTGGAATGGTTCAGGCCCACGGCGATCACCATCTGCGTCTTCCACAGCGGAATCGTGTTGACCAGCGTAGACTGGATCTTCTCCGACATCACCGTATCGTTGTTCTGGACCAGCCGGATCTGGGGCGCCATCTGCAGGGACACCATGCGGGTCAGCTCCAGATCGTGGAGCTTTTTATCGAACCGGTCGCAGAGATTCGCCAGATCGCTGGCCGCCTGGGTATCCTCCGGCAGGCCGGATTCTTCCGCTTTCTTCAGGGCCGCCGGCAGATCCTGCTCCCGCACTTCGTTCAGCTTCTTTTTGCCGGCCAGGATATACATGGACAATTCCTTCAGATAGACCAGGTTCATCTCATACATCCGGTCCATCATGGCTACGTCTTTCAGCAGCTGGACCTGGTGCCCCTCCAGCATTTTCGAAACGCGGTTGACATTGACCTCCGCTTTCTCATATTTTGCTTTTATGTTGGACAGCTTATTGGTGTTCTTCTTAAAGATGCCGAGGAAGCCTTTTTCTTCCTCCTCGTCCATCCCTTTCAGCTCTCCCACCAGATCCGTCAGCATCTGCCCGACTTCGCCCAGATCCTTCGTTTTGATATGCTCCAGCGCCGTATCGGAAAAATCCGCGATCTTTTTCTGCGCGCCCGCACCGTACTGAAGCACCAGGTTGGAATCCGTCAGATTGATCTTTTCCGCGAAATCCTCCACCATTTTTCTCTCCTGGGGAGTCAGGGACGCCATCATATCCGCCGTCTCCTGCTCTGCGGCAGCCGGCTTAGGCGTCTCCGGCACCGGCGGCGCGGAGGCCTCCTCTCCCGGCAAAACCAGCTCGGGCATACTGATCTCCATTTTCTTCAGCTCTTCTTCCATATCGTTTCCCATCTGCTTTCCCTCCCTGCAGTTTATTTTCTATTTCTCCCCGTACAGGGGTTAAATAACCCTACAACCAGGCAGACCGCCGCCTCATTGAAAATCTTTCTCCGTCAGTCCTTCCCGGGCCAGCATCGTCTGCAAAACGGAAGCGTCCGTCATTACGTCGAAAGCGGTATCCTCGTACATATCGTCCAGCAGCTTTTCGAACGCGCCGTTGATCGTGTCCATCGTCGCCTCAATCTCCGTTTTCGCTTTTTTAATGTTGTCGCCGGGGAATTCGACCGCCGTAAATTCCTGATACGCTTTCACCAGCTTCACCGTGGTAGGAAGATAATACTCCATAAAGCGCTCCAGCTCATCCAGCTGATCCGGATATTTCCTGAGGGTTCCAAACAGCCTCTCCAGAATCTGGTCCAGCCGCAAAAGCTTCCCGGTCATCTCGCAGGACTGGGGCAGCGCCTCTCTCAGCCCGTCCAGCTTTGCCATGTATTCCTCGCCGCGGGCTATGGCCTCGTCGACCGCCGGATTCCCGCTCCCGCCGGGCTCGTCCGGTTTCTGTTCCGTCTCACCGCCGTCCTGGTCTGCCTCAGACTCCGTTTCATGGTCCGCAAACCCATCCAGGCCGGCGCTCCCTTTGTGGTACGCCTGTTTCCCATGCCAGCGGTTCTCCGCCCTGTCCCTTTCCCGGCGCGCTTCTTCCCGCTGTTTGTCCTCGTCTCTGGCCTGCCGCTCATCCCGCTCCAGACAGTACCGGCGGTACGCTTCGTCGTCCAGCATCAGGCAGGTCCCTTCGTCGTCCATCCGGGCCTCCGGCAGCATCCCGATCATCAGGATCTTCTTCATATCTTTCAGCACGAATTGTTCGCTGCGTCCGCTGATCTGGCTCAGCCGCTTCAGCTCGCAGCAGGACCTTCCCAGGCGCTTCATCTCCTCCACATACCGCTGGAGCCGCTCGACCCGCCCGCAGCGCTGCTGGCCCAGAACCAGCAGGGCGGCTGAAGCGGCCGTCAGCGCCCCAAACAGCGCAAGCATCCCCCAGGACCAGCTCTCGCCTGTCGCCAGCAATGTCACAAGAACCAACAGCGTAAATATACCGAACACAAAGCTGCCGATCCCGCCGAGTACGGACATCAGCACGCCTGATATTTTCCCTTTCCATTTCACGCGGATCCGCAGCTGTTTTGGCATATCGCTCCAGCGCCAGTCCGTCCGGATCTCCCGGCCGCTTGGCCGCACATTCGCCGCCGTGTTCCAGCCGCCGGGCTGCTGGCCCGCTTCCCGCGCGTTTGTCGCCGCATTCCACCCAACCGGCCGCTGACCCGCCTCCCGCGCGTTCGTTGCCGTATTCCATCCAACCGGCCGCTGACCCGTCTCCTGCGCGTTCGCCGCCGTGTTCCAGCCGCCAGGCTGCTGACCCGTTTCCCGCGCGTTTGTCGCCGTATTCCAGCCGCCAGGCTGCTGACCCGTTTCCCGCGCGTTTGTCGCCGTATTCCAGCCGCCGGGCTGCCGGCCCCCTTCCCGCGCGTTCGCCGCCGTGTTCCAGCGGTCCAGCTGCTGCCTGGCCTCCGTCAGGGCGGATTCCACCGTATCCTTGATCGCCTGGTTCAGGGAATCGAACTCCGCAGAATCCAGCGCTCTGGAAACCTCTCTTCGGATCTTCTCCGCAATATCCTCCACCGCTCCTCCTCCTTTCCGACCTTTCCGTTCTACTGGAGCAGAAAATTCCCCGCACAGTATATCAGAAACAAAATCATACCCACGTTTCCGAAAACGATCGCCGGCCAGCGATTCGCCGGGATCTGCCAGGCCGTCCGTTTAAAATACACCTGACGCCGGTAAACGATCAGCAGAATGACGCCGGCGATCAGACACAAAAACTCCGCAAACAGATTTCCGTAAACCATCAGCGCGCCGGCCAGTTCATTGCTTTCCATGTACTGAAGCATGGCCATCGGCACGATGCTTCCGATGAAATTGATCAGCATATGCAGGGCGATCGTGTACCGGATCCGTCCCGTGCGCAGATACACATACGCAAAGATCACGCCCAGGGCAAAGGCATAAAAGAACTGATAAAAATTCCCGTGGGCCAGCCCAAAGAGCGTTCCAGACAGAAGCACCGCCAGAAGCTGCCCATAGGGAACGATCCGGTCCAGCAAAAGCTTCCGGAACAGAAATTCCTCCACCGCAGGCGCCGCCACCACGGCCGCCAGAAACACCTGCCAGATCTCCATGTTCATGATCAGCTCCTGCACGCCGTTGACCATGGACCTTCCCGTCAGCAGGCTGACAAACACCATCAGAAGCTGACCGATCAGATTGCCCAGGAACATGGAACCGATGCTGATCACCAGAATGCACCAAAAACGGGGACCGCCCGCCGGCTTCGTTCCGACAGGTCCCCGCGCCGGCACCGTGCGCATCATCAGCCAGGCGGCCGGAACGGCTAACGGGTACATGCTCAGCATGCTCACCATCATGGCGGTGCCTCCCCACGGCCCGTCCATATACTCCCGCAGCAGGAAAGCCGCCAGGAACTCGGAGACCATTCCGATCCCAAAAAACAGCGTGTAGGCCAGACCGATCCTGGAAAAACACATGCGCGCCGTCCGCGGATCCGCCGTCCCGCCGTACCCGTTCTCATTCATAACGATCTCATCCCCCATCTAACTCTCTATACGGAGTTTGTTCTGATATTCGCTCTGACAAATCTGCAGACGAAATTCAAACTCCTGCTTGTCCTTCTGGATCAGGGTCTGCAGGATCATGCCTGAAAAAAACGACATGAACGCGACGATCACGCAGAAGCCGCAGACGATCAACGTCGGGAAATTGGGCACCAGGCCCGTCTGCAGGTACTCCGCCAGCACCGGTATGAAAAATACCGTCGCCAGCACAAACAGCGCCAGACCAATCGAGCCGAAGAACCGGGCCGGCTGGTAATCCTTATACAATTTGAAAATGGTCCGCAGCACGCGGATCCCGTCCGGGACCGTATCCAGCTTCGACTCGCTCCCGTCCGGCCTGTCGCGGTAGGGGATCACCACATTTTTCAGGCACATATGTTTGTCCACCGCATGGACCGACATCTCTGTCTCGATCTCAAACCCCTTAGACAGCACCGGAAACGTCTTGACGAACAGATAGCTGAACGCCCTGTAT
>CANQUA010000069.1 GCA_947626915.1 uncultured Lachnospiraceae bacterium | reverse complement strand
CGCTATTTTATTGACTTTTTATGGTATCACTCGCTCTGCTTTTTCATTGAGTGAGAAATCTCGTAGGAAGTTCAGATTATGTGTATGTTCGGTTTTATTGCATGTTAATACCCAGCTGCCACTCAAGAATCCATTACTCTCCCATCGCCAGCATTTACTTCCCAAACGACGATCATCATGAGTATGCTCTTCTAATGGGCATACCTTCGCTTCCACAAATTCATACGCCTTAACCGTCTCCCCATACATCCCGGTTTTCGGCTGAATGTAGCTTCCTCCCCGGCTGTCATAGTTCAGCTTATAGGTATTCCGAGTATAATTCACCGTTACCTCAGTACCTTCAGCTTCTATCACTACCTGCGTAATAGGCTGCGCTGTAAACCCTTCCTTCACCATGGGCTCAGCCTCTGTCAAACTATTCAGTTTCCCTTGCTTTTCCTTTGTTTCAGTTTGACTCGACCCCTCTTCCAACCCAGGGAATACATGCCTAATCGTATACTCTGCCACTCTGGCGTTGAACTTGATGCTTACAGAATACTCGTTTTCCTTCGCCAAAGCCGTCGTGGTCAACGTATTCGTCTCTTTTTCATAAGAGAAGACTCCGTTCGTATCATCTGTTATCTCCGAAAACTCATATCCCTTACTCACATTATCCGAGAAATCGCGCGTATAGCTTTCCCCGTCATTTACCATCACAGGCTCTTTCTCAACCAGGACATTATCATAATAGACGGAAATCGTTACCACGGCCTGCTCGACCCGCTCAAATTCGATATCTTCAAGCACGCCAAGGTACTTTGAGATCGGCATAATCGGGCTGAGGTACACCGCCTTGTACCCATCCATTACTCCGTATTCGATTTGGACGGCTGCCGCGCCGTCTTTGAAATCCTCCGCGGTTACTACCGCGCCGCCGGACGTGACCTCCATACCTTCTCTATGGATTGCATTTTTCAGAATATCGTAACCGCCCGCCAGATCATCCTCAGACAGGACATGCGCGGTCGTTTCATGGAACTGCATTTCACCCCATACGGCGATCTCTGCAGTTAAGACATGATCGATAGTCAGAACATAAGAAGTTGCTTCTTTTTTCTCAGGCTCCGTCTCTGCGGGCGCAGTCGGAGCTTCTTCCGTTTCTTTTTCTTTCTCTACATCATCAGGGCTCGACGAAGTACCCCCCCGCGTACTTCCGTATCGGGGTCTACTCCCATACCCGGATCCAGAATCTCCGGGATCGCCACTGACGGCTCCGTGATACCAGGCGCCGTATGCTCCTCACGATCCGAATCGGACGGGGTTGCCGGCTGATCCGAATCAGCCTCTCTTTCCGCCACAGATGGCGTACGTACCGGGAAATTAGATTCATTCCCTGCCGCCCACGCCGTAGTCGCGCCTGTCAGCACGTTCAACACGACCATGACTGCGGCCATAAAACCTGCCAATAATCTGTTCCACTTCTTCATTGTGTCTCCCTCCTAATACGATGATGACAACCTGTGTGATACCGACCTGCGGCCGCTTCGCTTATCCGCTGCGAGCGGTCAGTTTCCATGTTTGTCACTATTGTAACACTAAGAATATCACCAAACGTATCACATTGTCAACTTTTTTTCCGGAAACTGAAAAATAACTGGCCTGAAAATGTTACATTTCAAAGATATCTAAACCAGAAAAAAGTGATTCATAACCGTTTTAAGTACCGATGATGAATCACTTTCCCGAAATCAACGCCCTTCCATGCCGGCTAAAGGCGTTTTTTATTTTTTAACTATCGCAGCTTCTATGCTTTTATCAGGCACCGGGATATCGGAATCTTTTAAGTATTCTTCATCACAATAATTAATAAATATCCTCGCGGCTTT
Organism: uncultured Lachnospiraceae bacterium; assembly: GCA_947626915.1. Classification (GTDB taxonomy): domain Bacteria; phylum Bacillota; class Clostridia; order Lachnospirales; family Lachnospiraceae; genus UBA3402. The sequence goes on along the minus strand of CANQUA010000069.1, from coordinate 14,258 downwards.
CCGGATATAGCTCTTTCCGTTTCTCGGCGCTACGTCCTGCATACTGTCAAATCTGAGGTCGACGATCTTATAAAATATGTTCTCATCCACTTTTACTTTGGCGACCACATACTCGATTTTATTTCCGCCGCCTTCCCACTCTGACTTTTTCTCACGTGTCCCGCTAAGCAGCTGATTCGACAGATATTTTTTTATTTTACTCTGAAACTTTTTAAGGTCTCCTTCTGACTCAAACGACACATAAAGAGCGGCTCCCATATAACCCGATTCAAAGCTTTCTTCGCCGCTTACCACCACGTTACACGCCTCTCCGAACAGGGTCGTAGGCGTTTCAGACTCCAGCTGGAAGCGGCCGGCCCGCGTTATATCATGCTTCAGCTTCTCATCATCCGCCCATTTTTCCGCTTCGCTGATCGACGGCAAAATTCTCTCCAGTACTTTGCCGCCAAGAGAATCGCCCGGATCCGCAGAACCTCCTTTAACCAGCACCAGCACCACTGCCAGCACGCAGACAACCGCCAGACCGCAGACCGCCAGCACCCATTTTCCCGGCTTCTTACGGCCCGAAGCCGCGCTGCCGGCGCTCGCCTGAGACCCGGGAGTCTGCGAAGACGGCGCTTTCACAGGCGCTCCGCAATTAGGGCAAAACGCCGTGCCCTCCGGCAATGTATTCCCGCACTTTTCACAAAACATGAGCTTCTCTCCCTTTCATCCTCTTATTATTTTTGTTTCCCGCAAAAAAGACGCCGAAGCGCTGCACCTGACGTCCGGCGTCTCCTTCCCCAGCCGCCTCTCCGAGGCGGTCCGGGAAATGATCTCTCCGCAGACTGCGTATCCGCCCCTCGGAGAAATCCGGCCTTTTATCAGCCGTATACGTTGTAATGAGAAGCCAGAAGGTTCATGGCCTTAAACAGCTTGTGATAGTAAATACACGGCCCAACGAAAACGAACAGCAGCACTCCCAGGACGCCCCAGCCCCAGAATGTGCCTGTGCCAAAGGAATAATTGATACCGCGGCGGTTCAGCTCACGGCCGATCCGGGCGGAGATTTTGTGATACCAGACAAAGGTGCCGATGCCCAGGGTCAGCCAGCTGATCAGGAACGTAAGCAGGCAGAAGTGCATGGTGCGCTTTCCGTCGTAACGGCTGGCGATCACATTGATATCGGAAGACACGGAGCTCATCACCACCAGGCCGTAGATCCCGAACGTCAGCATCGAAAAAACAAGGTACTTCCAAAGCGCTTTGTTGGTCTTCAGCTGTCCGACCGGCGCTCCGGAGCCCTGATAGCCGGGGTTGGGCTGGTAACCGGGATTCTGCTGATAACCGGGATTGGGCTGATAGCCGGGATTCTGCTGATAACCGGGGTTCTGCTGATAACCGAAATCCTGCTGATAACCGGGATTCTGCTGATAGCCAGGATTCTGCTGCTGGTCGAAGTAACCGTTTGCGTTCTGCTGCGGCGCCCCGGCAATCTCCGTATCGCCGTCATCGTAGTATTGGTATGACATGGTACTTTCCTCCTTTGCTCATCCTCAGCCGCTTCGCGGGCGAGGTGATTTCCCTATTGTTAATACGCTGCGCCCGGGAGCCATGCGCCGTCGGCAGTATGTACCGCCAGTTTCCTGCCGAAGGTCCCGCATCGTTCGTTCACCCGAAGCTGATACCGCTGCTGCCGCTGTCAGACGTCGGAAGATAAAAACGTCCCGCGGCCGCTTCCATCATAAACGTGCCGCCAGCCGATTATCACACAGCTGGCGGTACAAAATCTTTCGTTATTCATGGTCCTTTCGACAGACCGCACACGGATGGGCGGTGCGCCGAAACGGGTCCCTGTCCCCGTCATGCCTGTCCGGGAACTGCTTCTCAGGCCTTGCCGACAGAGCCGAACAGCTCCATCTTCTCTTTCACGGTCGCTTTGATCGCCGCAGCGCCGGGAGCCAGGAGCTTCCGGGGATCGTATCCCTTGCCCTGCTCGTCCTTGCCTGCCTCGATATACTCGCGGGTCGCAGCCGCGAACGAAAGCTGGCACTCGGTGTTCACATTGATCTTCGCCACGCCCAGGTCGATGGCTTTCTTGATCATGTCGGCCGGGATGCCGGTGCCGCCATGCAGAACCAGCGGCATATCGCCGGTCTTCTCCTTGATCGCGGCCAGCGTCTCAAAGCTCAGTCCCTTCCAGTTGGCCGGATATTTGCCGTGAATGTTGCCAATGCCGGCTGCCAGGAAATCGATGCCCAGGTCGGCGATCATCTTGCACTCGTCGGGATCCGCGCACTCGCCCATGCCGACTACGCCGTCTTCCTCGCCGCCGATCGCGCCGACTTCCGCCTCGATGGAAATGCCCATGGCGTGTGCGATCGCAACCAGCTCTTTGGTCTTCGCCACATTCTCCTCGATGGGATAATGGGAACCGTCGAACATGATGGAAGAGAATCCGGCCTTGATGCACTTATAGCAGCCTTCGTAGGTACCGTGATCCAGATGCAGCGCCACCGGAACCGTAATGCCCATCTCCTCGATCATCGCTTCTACCATGGCGGAAACGGTCTTGAATCCGGTCATATACTTGCCCGCGCCCTCGGACACGCCCAGGATCACCGGAGACTGCAGCTCCTGCGCCGTCTGAAGGATCGATTTGGTCCACTCTAAGTTATTGATGTTGAACTGGCCCACCGCATAGTGGCCCGCTACCGCCTTTTGCAGCATTTCTGTTGCAGATACTAACATGATGACACCTCCATTTTTATAATAACATTTTATAATAACTTCGCCGCGCCGTTTCGATCCGGCCAACGCCTGCAATTCTCTCCATGGCGGAAAAGAAATGCCTGGCTGTAATGCCCCGATCCAACCTCCGGACGCGCCAAAATTCTGTTCTCAGTATACACCAAAACCACCGGTTTGAAAAGCCAAAACCGCCATGAAATTCTTCGAATTTGCGTATTCGCAGTTCTCACAGAGACAGGCTTTCATTCCGCTCCACCCGGAGCCGCCATTTGTAAAAACTGTACAAGACATCAAATACGGCGGCGTATCATACAGCAGCCCTCCGGCAGATCCGCTCTATCCGCAGCGGCTCAGAAAGCGCCGCTTCCTCGACGCCCGTACCGCCGCGCAGCAAAACCGCTCATGAAATCCCCAGTATTTTCGCGACCACCGCTTCCATATCCGCCGTGTCGCACTCGGTCCTGTGGCGGATCTCCGCATTCTTCAGTTCGGTCACGGCTTTCGGGACCGGGACACAGGAAATCTGTTCCAGTTCCTCCGCGATTGCAAAATCGTCGGTCAGCATCGTCGGCCCCTGGATCGCCTCCAGCACGTCTTTGGAAAATTTATACGGGCTGGCCGTGGAAACGATCACGGTCTTGATCCGGTCGCCGGTCTCCGCCCAATGGGCTTTCCACACCGCCGCCGCCACGCCCGTATGGGGATCCATCACGTAGCCGCGGTTCTTATACAGATAGCGGATCACCTCCGCGTCCTGCTCCTCCGTCGCATAGCCCGCCGCAAAATCTTTCATCCGTTTCTGCATCTCTTTCGTCACCGTATAACGGCCCGTCTCGGAAAGCTCCTGCATCAGCTTCGCGGTCTTCTTCGCGTCGCAGCCCGCGCTCAGATAGATCAGCCGCTCCAGATTGCTGGAAACCAGGATGTCCATGGACGGCGACATGGTCAGCACAAACTCGCGGTTCTTATCGTAGACGCCGGTGGTGAAGAAATCATACAGCACCTTATTGTCGTTGGAAGCGCAGATCAGTTTGCCGATGGGCACTCCCATCTGCTTCGCGAAATACCCGGCCAGGATATTGCCGAAATTGCCCGTGGGCACGATGAAATTGATCTTCTCCCCGTCTTCGATATCGCCCCGCGCCAGCAGATCCGCATACGCATGGACATAATATACGACCTGCGGGATCAGCCTCCCTATGTTGATGGAATTGGCGGAGGACAGCTGGAAGCCGCCCTCGTCCAGCTTCTTTTCAAACTCCTTATCCGCAAAGATCTTTTTCACGCCGGTCTGGGCGTCGTCGAAATTGCCGTGAATCGCCACGACCGCCGTATTGTCCCCTTTCTGGGTGACCATCTGCAGCTGCTGGATATGGCTGACGCCGTCCTTGGGGTAGAATACAATGATCCGCGTGCCCGGCACATCCGCGAACCCGGCCAGCGCCGCCTTGCCGGTATCGCCGGAGGTCGCGGTCAGGATCACGATCTCATGGTCCACATGGTTCTTCTTCGCCGCCGCCGTCATGAGATGCGGCAGGATCGACAGCGCCATGTCCTTGAACGCAATGGTGCTGCCGTGGAACAGCTCCAGCACATAGGCGCTGCCCACCCGGACCACCGGCGCGATCTCCTCCGTATCGAATTTGCTGTCATAGGCCTGCCGGATGCAGTCTTTCAGTTCCTCTTCCGTAAAATCCGTCAGATACAACTTCATGACCTCATAGGCCAGCTCCTGGTAGGAAAGCTTTGCCAGCTCGCTCATGGACTGTTCCAGCTTCGGTATCTCCACGGGCATGAACAGGCCGCCGTCGTCCGCGATTCCTTTCAGAATCGCCTGGGATGCGGTGACGCCGCTCTCTCCGCCCCTTGTGCTTTGATAAGTGATTGTTTTCATAATGGCCTCCTCTTACGCCTTTGAACATGGATTGTAGCACATTTTCCTATCGCCCGCAACGGTGAATCTGTTAAATTTTCATCAATCCTTGTTCTCAGATGGAGCAATCTTTACCAGTACCCGCTCCACGCGGCGTCCGTCCATCGACAAAACGGAGACCTGCAGATTTTTATACGCAAAACTGTCGCCAACCTGGGGGAATTCGCCGAACATTTCCACGGTCCAGCCGCCTACCGTGCTGCTCTCCGCGTCCAGTTCCAGTTCGTCCAGGCCCACCAGCTCCCGGAAATCGTCCATAATCATGGAGCCGTCCAGCTCATACTCGCTTTCGTTCCGGCGCACGACCTCGTCCTCCACCGTGTCCGTCTCGTCCCAGATGTCGCCTACGATCTGCTCCAGCACGTCCTCCATGGACACGACGCCCAGCGTGCCGCCGTACTCGTCGGACACGATCGCCAAGTGCTGCTTGGCCCGGCGCAGGATGCTCAGGACCTGGGGCAGCTTCATGGTTTTATAAACATAACAGGGGGGCATCAGCAGCTTGCGGATATCCGGACGCTCCTCCTCCGTCATTGCTTTCAGGAAATGGTTCAGGTACAGGACGCCGACGATATTGTCGATGCTGCCCTCGTACACCGGCAGGCGGGAATAGGGCGCGTCCTCGACCATTGCGACAATATCCTCCCAGTCGTCGTCCAGATCGATCGCCTGCACGTCCACGCGGGCCGTCATGACCTCCAGCGCCGAAATGTCGGAGAATCCGATGGCCGCCTGCACCAGCTCCGACTGGTCCTCGTCCAGCACTTCCTCGTCCTCCGCCGTCTCAATGATGGACTGCAGCTCTTCTACCGCCTCGTCCTGGCTGTCCGCCTCGCCTTTCATTCCCATGGTGATCAGGTCGATCAGCTTCACGACCACCCAGACGATGGGCCGCAGCACGACCATCAGGCCCCTCACCGCGTAGGAATACTGCATCGCCGTCAGATTGGCGCGCTTTTTCGTCGTGATCTTCGGAATCGTTTCCCCGAAAATGATGACCAGCAGCGTGATCAGCAGCGTCGAAGCCCAGGTATAGCGGTCGCTTCCGGTTACCAGAATCAGCAGCACGGAACTCAGGGAAGAAGCCGCGATATTCACCAGATTGTTGCCGATCAGGATCGCGCCCAGCGCTTTGTCATAATGTTCCACGATATAAGCCGCCAGAGCCGCCTTTTTCGATCCCTCTTCTTTCGCTTTCTCCAGACGGATCATGTTGCAGGAGGAATAGGCCATTTCCGAAGAAGAGAAAAAGCCCGACAGCGCCACGCACAAAATAATGCCCGCAATAATCAGATAGATCATGGCTGCGCTTCGCCTCCTTCCTCCGCCTCAGGGAGCCGCGCCACCCGCAGCTTCAGGATCCGGTTATGGTCCATCGACGCCACGGTTACCTCCAGGCTGTGGTAACGGAAACTGTCCCCCGTATGCGGGATCGCCGTAAACTGCCCGTAGGCCCATTCGCCCATCAGCGTATTGACCAGATCCTCATCTTCCTCCGGATCCTCGAAATCTATATGCTCAAACACGTCGCTCACCGTTTCGTCGGCGTCGGCCAGGCAGACGCCCTCTCCCAGGTCCACGACGGTTTCCTCGATCACATCGTCCTCATCCCAGATCTCGCCCACCAGTTCTTCCAGGATGTCTTCCACCGTCACAATGCCCAACGTTCCTCCGTAATTGTCCGTCACCACGGCCACATTCAGCCGCCGCTTGGACATAACCGGCAGCAGCTCGTCGATGTTCGTGCTCTGGTGCACGAAAAGAACCTCATCCAGCAGGGGGCGGATATCCCTGGGCGCACCCTCGTGCAGACAGGCCTTCATGTACCGGCGGATCTGCAGCACGCCGATAATATTATCGATGCTGCCCTCATAGACCGGCAGGCGGCTGTGGTTTTTGGACTTAATGAGTTCCAGGATCTCCTCCTGGCTGTCCTCCACATCGATCGCCACCAGGTCCACCCTGGGCGTCAGGATGCTTTCTACCGTCACATCCCCGAATTGAAGCGCAGAAGAAATAAGGTCACCCTGCTCTTCATTCAGGCTGCCGTCCTCTGTCATATCTTCGATAATGTCATACAGTTCATCCTCAGTCACGGAAATCTGGGGATCGCCCTTGGTGAATTTGGCAGCCGTCTGACCGATCCAGGTCAGCAGCGCCGAAATAGGGGCACAGATTTTCATAAAGAAGCACAGCGGCCCTGCGCAGGATTTGGCAAAGCGTTCGCTGTATTTCTTGGCGACGCTCTTGGGGAGCATTTCGCCGACAAAAAACACGACTATCGTCGTGATCAGGGTGCTCACAGATACCGCGCTCAATCCCCACTGCCTCGTAACCGCTACGGTCACGATCGAAGCTGTGGCGATATGTACGATATTGGTACATATGAGCAATGTGCTGATGGCCCTGTCAAAATGGTCCAATACATAAAGGGCCCGTTTCGCCTTACCGTCGCCTTTGTCTGCGGCTGCCTTGAGCTTCACCCGTGACGCGGAAGCAAAGGCTGTTTCCGTTACAGCAAAGTACGCCGCGCACAACAAAAGAATCAGCGCGATTATCCAAGGCGATCGACTGTCATCGTCCATAATGTGGATCAATATCCTCCTTTTTTAAACAGATTTTATCTAGTATAACATAGGCCCCGGGGTTTGTCAACAATGGGAGAGAAGGTCGTCAGGGGTTCAAAGCAAGTCCGCGTCACATTTATTGTGGAAAACGGTTCTGTCCGCATAATCAATTCCGCTGTCTACGCTATACAGAAGTTCCAGGAACAAATGAAAGGTCAGGCAGCTTTGGCCGGCTTTGCTTCAGAAGAAGATATCGCCGAATGGATTACCAACTCTCGCCGGGAGGAAAACGCCGAATGAAAATCATGATTGACACCAACATGATTATCTCAGCGGCACTGTTTCCAAACGGCAAGGCCGCTCAAGCCTTTTTGAAAGCCTTGCTTCCGCCTTATATTCCTCTTGTCTGCGACTATATAGCGGATGAATTACATCGCAAATTCCGCGAGAAATTTCCGGCGTATGTTCCAAAGCCAGATTTCTTTCGAATCTGTATCTCCGGGAAGCCCAAACAATGTTATTCCCATCTCACGGTCACCGGCGCGTCGATTGTAAAACCGTCCTCCTGCACCAGGCAGTCAAACGCCAATACGTGAACGCCGGCAGAGGCAGTCTCACGCAGCGTCCTCGCAAACGCCTCATGCGTCTCCCAATTAGGGACAAAACCTGTCACGCCTTTCATCTGGATCACAAAAAGGATAAACGCCTGAAAACCTGCCCCGGCAGCGGCGGCCAGCTCTGTCAGGTGCTTCACGCCCCGTTCGGTCGGCGCGTCCGGAAACATAGCGACGCCATGCTTCTCCAGCGTCACGCCCTTGACCTCCATGAACGCCGGACGTCCGTCCAGTGTAAACGCCAGATCGAAACGCGAATGACCGCAGGCAACCTCGCGGCGGATGTTCTCAATCCCGGGGCGGGAGGGGCGATCCGCGGCCTGCTGCAATTCTTCCGCCGTACCGCTCCGCGGACGTCCCCCTGCCGCCTCGCTCCGCAGCCACTCTTCCGCCGCGCCGCTCCGCAGCCACTCTTCCGCCGCGCCGCTCCGCAGCCATTCCTCCGCGGCGCGGTTCGGGGCCTGCGAATCCATGTTCACCAGCATGTCCCCTTTATAGACCGCAACCAGAGAATACTCGGTTTTGCGGCCGGTCTCCCGGTAGTCTCTGTGGCGCTCCAGCAGTACCCGCGCGCCGAACACCAGCAGTTCCCTGCACCGGCCGGTATTTTTCACATGAACCGTATGGACGGCGCCGCCGATCTCCACCTGCGCGATGAACCGGTTGGGGCGGCTGATAAAAATTCCGGGTGTGATCTCCGTATACTGCATGATTTCTCCTTTTTCTAACGGTTTCTTTTTTTCAGAATATCTCCCTGCGGCCGTCCCTGGCGCCGCAGGTGTCCTTCACTATGCGAAACTCCGCATTTCCGAATATCTCCCGCGGCCGTCCCTGTCGCCGCAGGTGTCCTTCACTATGCGAAACTCCGCATTTCCGAATATCTCCCGCGGCCGTCCCTGTCGCCGCAGGTGTCCTTCACTATGCGAAACTCCGCATTTCCGAATATCCCTCGCGGCCGTCCCTGTCGCCGCAGAGCGCGCGGCTGCATAATATAATCATAATGCTGTTTTCGGAGCGGTACCAATGGTTATTCCATTGAGTCAGATAGATATTGGCGAAAAAGTCCGGGTCGTCTGGGTCGCCGGCACAGCCGACATGGCCGCGCGGCTGGCGGATCTGGGCTTCGTGCCTGACGAAGAAGTTTCCTGTGTCCTGAAGGGGCGGCCGGGCGGCATGAAAGCCTACCTGGTGCGCAGCGCCGTCATTGGACTGCGGGAACAGAACAGCCGGGAGATCTTCGTGCGGACCGGCGGAAAATAAACATCTGGCGCACGGATTTTGCGGTCCATGCGCCAGATGTACCTGTCTGAGAAAAAATTCCAAAATATGTTCGTAAAAACCGGCTGCCTCGCTCCGTTCCCGCGTCGTCTCGTGTTCCGGCCCTTCGCTTCTTTTCCGCAGGATCCGGCGTCCACCTCGTTCAGATATACGCCGGCGCGCCGCGCGTCCCACGGCATTCCGCAAATTCCGGACGGGCAAACACTGTGTATTTCCGGTATATGATACCGGATCGCGGAATTCTTCGCTTTCCCGTCATTGTTCGGGACTCCCGTCCGCTCTCACTCGCCGTCCACGTCCATGTTCGCGGCCACCGCGATGGAACTGGAAACCATGGAAACGGCCGTCACCACCGCCGTGATGATGATCAGCAGCGCGCCGCCCATCATAATGAAGAAGAACGTTTCTTCATCCTCCTCAGCCGCCGTCTCTTCCGCGGTCTGCGCGCCCGACGCATACGCCGGCCGGGCCGGAACCATCATAAAAGAAAGGCAGAAACACACTGCCAGAACTGTCAGCATATATTTGATGTATCTCATAATTTGATTACCTCCTGAATCTCTGCTGCATACCTGTCAGACGCCCGCGGCGCTGAACCGGTTTCGTTTTCATCTGCCGCGAGAAAGCCTGCGGCTGCGCCGTCCGTTCGCGCCGCTTCCGTCTCTATGTGCTTGAATCAAAGGTTGGCTATACTTGAACCTGCAGATATACCGTCCATTCACGCCGCGCCCGCGGACATCTCGCTCATCTATGAGGAGTATAGCACATTTTTCCGAAAAATAAAATACCCAGGCACCCACTATTCTGCATTTTCATAGAGTAATTCTAAGGCTGAATTTCTGTCATGGAGGCACCCCATGGAACATAGACCGTTTACCGCGGCTCTGGCCGGCAACCCCAACGTGGGCAAAAGTACGATCTTCAACGGCCTGACCGGACTGCGGCAGCATACCGGCAACTGGTCCGGCGTCACCGTGGCTCCCGCCGCGGGACAATGCAGAGACGGCGGCCAGGATTTTCTTCTGGTGGACCTGCCGGGCACTTATTCCCTTGACGCCCATTCACGGGAAGAAGAAGTGACCCGGGATTTCCTGAACCAGGGTCATGCCGACGTTATCGTTGTCGTCTGCGACGCCACCTGCGTGGAACGCGGACTGTACTTATTGAAGCAGATCCTGAAGCTGGACCCGGTGCGCGACCGCGGCACGCCGCTGATTCTCTGCGTCAATCTTTGCGACGAAGCGCGGAAGAAAGGAATCTTCATCGACTTCGGGCTGCTGCAGGATGTGCTGCAGTTCCCGGTCGTACCCTGCTGCGCCCGCAGCCAGGAAGATCTGCTCACGCTGAAGCGAACGATCCGTGAGTCTGCCGGGACCGTGGGCTGCTACGACTGCCTGGATTTCTCCCCCAAACAACTGGCCCGCGAAACGGTGCGCTACACCAACGTCAACTACCGCCGCCGGGAGGAAATCCTGGACCGCATTGTCACAGGGCGGATCACGGGAAACCTGCTGATGATCCTGCTGCTTCTGGGCATTTTCTGGCTGACCATGGCCGGGGCCAACGTTCCTTCCGAATGGCTGTGGAACCTGCTGTTCTCCCTCGAAGACCGGCTGGCGGCGGGTCTGGCCTGGCTCGGCGCATCGGAATTCCTGACCAATCTCCTGGTCCGCGGCGCTTATCGGGTCCTGGCCTGGGTCGTCAGCGTCATGCTCCCGCCCATGGCGATCTTCTTTCCGCTGTTCACGCTGTTGGAGGACCTGGGGTATCTGCCGCGGGTCGCTTTCAACATGGACCGGGCGTTCATGCGCTGCCGGGCCTGCGGGAAGCAATGCCTGACCATGGCTATGGGACTGGGCTGCAATGCGGCGGGCGTCGTCGGCTGCCGGATCATTGATTCCCCCAGAGAAAGGCTGGTCGCGATCCTGACCAACGCCCTGATCCCCTGCAATGGCCGCTTCCCGACGCTGGTTACGCTGATCACGCTGTTTTTCATGGCAGGCGGTCTGTGGGCGGGAGGCGGCGCGGCAGCAACCCCGAACCAAAATGCGGCCGCGGCGGTATCTGTCCGGAATATGGCCGGGCAATCTGCGGTTGCTTCTACTCTGGACGGCGCGGCAGTATCTGTTCAGAACGCCGCGAGGCAGACCGCGATTGCTTCTGCTTGGGGCGGCGCGGCAGCGGCCGGAGAGCCGGGAATCGCGGCGGCCGCCCGGACCGGTATCTCCGGCGGAGCCAGCACGCTAATGACCTCCCTGGCCTCCGCGCTGATGCTGACCGCGCTGATCCTGCTGGGCGTGACGGCGACGCTGGCCTGTTCCTGGCTCCTGTCCCACACGCTGCTGAAAGGCGTCCCCTCCGCGTTTACGCTGGAGCTGCCGCCCTACCGCCGCCCCCAGATCGGCCGGGTCATCATCCGCTCCATCTTCGACCGCACCCTGTTCGTGCTGGGTCGGGCCGCCGCCGTCGCCGCCCCTGCCGGGGCGCTCATCTGGCTGCTGGCCAACATACACCTGGACGGCCGGAGCCTGCTGCTCAGCCTGACCGGGACGCTGGATCCTCTGGGACGCCTCATGGGACTGGACGGCGTCATCCTGACCGCGTTTCTCCTGGGCTTTCCCGCCAACGAGATCGTGCTGCCCATCATTCTCATGACCTACCTGGAAACCGGCGCTCTGGTGGAAATGACCGGTACTGCGGCCCTGTTTTCCCTGCTGACGGCTCACGGCTGGACCGCCAAAACCATGCTGTGCATGATGATCTTCTGCCTGTTCCACTGGCCCTGCTCCACCACCTGCCTGACCATCCGCAAGGAGACCGGCAGCTGGCGCTGGACCGCCGCCGCCATGGCTCTGCCCACACTGCTCGGGATGGTGCTGTGCGCCCTGACCAATCTGATCTGCACGGTTTTGGCCTGAGGCGGCAAAAAAACGAATCCATACGGTGGCGCTGCTCGGGATGGTGCCGTGCGCTCTGACCAATCTGATCTGCACGCTCCTGACCTGCGATAACGAAAGAAACGAATCCACACGGCCGAGCCGCATCAGACGCTTTGCGGACCGAATTTTGAGAAGCGTATATCTTCTCAATAAGAGAGAGACTTTCCAATCATCATTTGGACCGTCTCTCTTCTGCATTATCTGTTCTGAAAGCCGAAAGCTATCGTTTCATTTACATTCCGCGAACTCATACGCCTGTTTTACCCAGTCAAATAGTTCCTGGTCGAGATCGGATGCGGCAGAAATAAGGATATGCGTCGTCCATCGCCCGGGATACGGTTCCGTTTTTACTGCAGCCCGTTCCGATTCCAGCGGATAGGATAATCCTAAGGTAAGTACAAAATAAGCCGCGGGAAGCTCGGATCTCTTTTTTGGCCGCATAAAGGAAACACAGGCAAAAACATGCCGGTTAGAAAAGGTGATCTGGGTCTTCTGAACTTTTATCCTGGTTTGCGGATACAAATGAAGAAGCCTGTTTTCAAAAGACTCGTATATCGGGTAAACTTTCGGATGTCCGTCAAAAAACAGCATCGTATCCTGCTTGATCGGAGTAAGATTTTCTTCCATATGGACTGCCTCCTTACCAATGAGGGTTCTCGTGCCGCTACCGCCAGCCGAAAGCTACAGCTCCGCAACTATTTTGGAGACCGCTACCAAGGCAGCTTCTCCGCTAATGGTGATCCGGCCGTTTTCTTCCATTCTGCAGTGCAGATAGCCGCCGCGCCTCGACGCCTGATAAGCATAAATTTCCTCTTTATGCAGCTGTTTTGCCCAAAACGCGGCTATCTGGCAGTGCGCGGAACCGCAGACAGGATCCTCCGCAATGCTCAACTTCGGGCAAAAGCTGCGGGACACACAGTCGGTTTCGGTTCCGCGTGCCGTGGCGTTCTGAATTCGGCCCTCAAGACTGGTCAAAATCTGCTGATCCGGATCCATATTTCTAACGGTATCTTCAGAATCAAACACGCAGACCAGATCCAGTCCAAGTACCGCTTTGAACGGACGCACCCCAAACGCCCTTTCCATCGCGTCCGTAACCAGAATTTCTTTCAGCTCGTAAGTCGGGAAATCCATTTCATACAGATTTCCATTACGCCGAACCGTCAGCTCGCCGCTGAGCGTATTGAATTTTACTTCGCTGCTGTCCGGCTCATAGAAATTGAGGATCGCAAACGATGACGCCAGCGTCGCATGACCGCATAGCTCAACTTCCGTTCCAGGCGTAAACCAGCGCAGATGATAGCCCTTTTCTTCTTTCACAATAAAAGCAGTCTCCGACAGATTGTTTTCCATCGCCAGCTTCATCATAGATCTTTCGGATGGCCATCTTTCCATAACACAGACAGCCGCCGGATTGCCCGCAAACGGTTTATTCGTAAATGCGTCCACGATATATTGTTTCATTATGGTTTCCTCCGCAAATGTCCGGCCGCCGGTTTTTCTTATAAATGCATACTCATTCACTTTAGCGAAGCTGCATGACGAGCGGTCATTTACTTGTTTTTCTTCTCTTTATTGCGTCGTATCAACGCGACGGCCAGTTCCGCAATTCCCGCGCACAGCCATAGGATGCCCACTGCCGTATTATCTGCCCAAAACCATAACGGCGACAGAAGAATCCATATAATTCCCAAAATGATAGCTCCGGTGCTGCTCATAATGATTCCTCCCACAAATCATGATCGATCGTTTTTGTTCTGTCAGCAGGCGTTTTCAATGTAATAACATACACTGTATTTATCTACATCGGATAGCTTTCTGCAATGTCACCGTCAAAATAGACTATCACTTCATCTCCGATGCTAAACCCCGCCATGTTGTCCTTGTTCTCTATTTCCAGAGACACCCAGTATTCTCCATTTTCATTCTCAATTAAAATCGAATTATCATTTGTGTCTCCGACAATGCCTGTTATGTTCGCCTCATTTTCAATCATATAATCCATACTTTTGCGGCCGCAGCCTGACAGAGCGAACATATAAACAGTCACACCCTTTTCCCCAATTAAAATTTGTTTGTCTGTGCTATAAATATTAGCATATAGTTGCATAAAAGTCCAGTTGAACAAAATCGCTGCGCGATGGCCTGCCGAGGCTGTGGCGCAGTTTTACTTTCTCATAAATTGAAAAGCAGTGGA
>CANQUA010000068.1 GCA_947626915.1 uncultured Lachnospiraceae bacterium | reverse complement strand
AGCAAAAAAGAACGACCGGATTCACCGAACGCTCTGAGAAGGCTATTTGAGTGAGAAAAAAGCAGGAAGTTCAGATTGTTCCCCGAGTGCGTTGTTTCTGTACCCATTCCGGGTAGGTTTTTTCTGATTTTGGCATAAATATCCTCCTTTTCGTATAGGTGGCGCACGCCTATACTATAAAGATATTATACCTCTACATAGCAAAAAAATCAAGAGTTATGGAAAATTTTGTATAGCATCCATAACTCCCGATATGATCAACGTTTTTTCAGGTTAAGATTATTCTTCATGAAACAACCCTGTAACCTGTCCGGTCGATTTTTCACGGATTTTTCAAGGGCAAGCGTGTCAAGGAAAAAATGAGAAAGCTGTCTGACCGTCGTGAAGAATGGAAAGTTCAGAGGGTAAAAGACGCCCGAACCGGTTCTGGAAAAATGGGGGTCGGGGAAAATTTCTGGAATATAATCCCATTCAAATTGATTCATATTCCGATTTCGGAATAAAAATTGACTTTTCGTATGTTATATGCTAAAATCGGAATACTATTTGATGGAGGTGATCATTTTGGTTGAAAGAAAAGAGTACCTGGATCGTTTGATTCAGTGGAAGGATGAACAGGTCATCAAAGTTGTCACCGGTATCAGGCGCTGCGGAAAGTCCACCCTGTTGCTTCAATATCAGACGTGGCTTAAGGAAAACGGTATCTCAAAAGAACAGATCGTGTCTGTCAATTTTGAAGAATTGGAATATGAAGAGCTGCATGACTATCGAAAGCTGTATGCCTATCTCAAGGCGCGTCTGTGTGAAGGAAAAAAGACCTACATCTTCCTGGATGAAATTCAGAAAGTTTCATCTTTTGAAAAGGTCGTAGACAGTCTCTATGTCAAGCCGGATGTGGACATCTGCATTACCGGATCCAACGCCTACCTGCTTTCCGGAGATCTTGCCACACTGCTGACCGGACGCTATGTGGAAATTAAGATGCTGCCCCTGTCTTTCAGAGAATTTCTGGAGATTACCGGTATGGATGCGGATTGCGGTCTTTCGGAATATATGCGTGATGGAGGACTTCCGTATATTGCCGTTATGGACCGAACTCCGGAAAAGGTAGAAATCTACTTAGAGGGTATCTACAATACCGTGATCGTAAAGGACATTGAAGACCGGCAGGCCAGGAAGAAAACCGATCCGGATAAAAGAAAAATCACAGATATTCTCCTGCTGAAGACCATAGCCAAATATCTGGCCAGAGTAGTCGGAAATCCGGTCTCTGTCCGAAGCATTACCGACTATCTGACCTCAAACGGAAGAAAAGTCTCGCCTAACACGGTGAGCGATTATGTGGAGGCCCTCACGGAATCCTTTATCTTCTATCCGGCAGAGCGTTTTGATATCGTAGGAAAACAGCTTCTGAAAGCCAATCGAAAGCTGTATATTGCAGATCTTGGCTTGCGGAACCATATCCTGCCGCGCAGTCAATATGATTTGGGCCTTTCGCTGGAGAACATGGTTTATTTTGAGCTTCTTCGCCGGGGTTACCGTGTCATGATCGGAAAGGTTGGCGATACGGAAGTGGATTTTGTTGCAAAAAAGCAGGGAATCTATACCTATTTTCAGGTTACAGCAGATATGACAGCGAAAGAAACGTTCGACCGCGAAATGAGGCCGCTTTCAAATATTTGGGATAACTATGAAAAGATCATCCTGACCGGCGATCGGCTCACGGTGGGGAACTACAACGGCATTCAGGTCAAAAACCTGTCCGACTGGCTGCTGGGAAAATAAGATCCGAATAAAAGCCGCCGGGAACAAGCGAATGTGCCGCTGTGTGGCGGCACATTCAACTTATAGCTGTATTAGACTGTAAGATCTTCAGCCGTGATTTCATTTAAGCGCGGGTAGCCGGTGCGGTATCCTTAACTATGTGAAACTCTCCGGCTTTTTTTATGCGGCATATGCTTCCGGATAAAGCGAAGCGTCCGGCAGGGGCTTTTCGAACTGCCGTGTGCCGAAAGTACGACTCGCTGGTTGGAGCGGCTGCAGACCGGAAGCAGCCGTTCGCTGCCCGGATCCGCCGCAGGCCGGAAGTCGCCGCTCACTGCCCGGAACTGCCCGCATGCCGAAGCCGCCGCTCACTGCTCGGATCCGCCGCAGGCCGGGAGTTCAAATTCACCGACAAAAATCATGTTTTTGTCCCAGCGCTCCTCGATGGTCTTTTGGATGTAATCGACGGTGGGAGTTACGGTGACGGCCCGGGTCTGGCCGTCGGCGGTCGTCACGTTTATATCCTGGAAAATGTCCAGCATTTCGTCGTTTACCATGGCGTACACAGGACCGTTCGCCGTATTCTGCTCGATGTGAACCGTATTTGTTTCCGGATCATAACTGGCGACAACGACTCCCTCCGTGACGTCCTTCGGCGCTCTGAGCCAGTAGAAGGTCTCGGTATCGCTCTGCTCGGCGCGGACCGACAGGTCCCAGACGATCCGCTCGGGGAGCGGGTTCCTCGTGTAGGCGGATACGAAATCAACGGCGTTCGTATTGGTGTTTTCCGTCTCCGACTGGCCGTTTTCCAGCCATCCGGCCAGATCGGTCAGAACGGTCTGCTCCGTCCGCCGCACGTCATTGTCTTTCACCGCGTGGCCCTTTCCCAGGTGGAGGAAGACGCGGTGCTCGTATCCCTCCGGCTGCCCGTTCCGGCCGTAGAGGACAGACAGGTCGGTAAGCACGCTGTCGTATTTCGCCGTTTCCAGGTTCCGGTCATAGGAGGAGTCTTTTTCGCCGCACTGCAGGGAGATTGGCGTATTGTAAAGATTTGCCAGGTTCACGCCGTTGGGGTGTCCGGCGGACATATTGACGGCCGCGAACCGGTCGGCCAGGCGGGGCGATATCTGATACACGCCGTCGCCGCCTGCGGAATAGCCCAGCAGGTAGACCCGGTTGGTATCAATATTGTAATAGATCGACAGATTTTCCAGGAGCCGCTCGTAGAGCGGGTAGCTTTCGGGATTGAAATGGGTGTCCCAGGTGTCGCGGACGCCCCGCGGGGCAATATAGATGCCGCTTTTTACGCTGAACCGGTAATAAGTCTGCATCTGGCGCCACTGATCGTCGTTGACATCCTTGGTGGTGCCGCCTCCGCCGTGGAGCGCAATGTAAACGGGATAGCCGTCTTCGCCCTCCTCGCCGATCGTCGCCAGCGTATAGTTCATCGTGGCCTCTCCGAAGGTCATCGACAGACCGTCCAGCTCGGCGGAACGCGTCTCGTCCAGCATCGCCTCCTGGCGCATGGATTCAAAAATCCTCTCCCTGGCGTCCTTGAGGGAAGCGTTGCTGTCAAGGGAGATAGGGGCAGTTTCGGCCGGAGCGGCAGTGGTTTCTGTCTGCACGGCAGTAGTCTCTGCCGGGGCAACGGTGGTTTCAGCCCGTGCGGTGGTTTCGGCCGGAGCAGTCGTCTCCGCCTGCGTGGTCCGGGCGGTCGTCTCTCCGGCGGTCGGATTGGAACCGTCTCCGGAAGCACACGACGACAATGTGACTGCAAGCATCAGAATACTCAGCGTCAAAATTTTTTTCATGTTTGAATGATCCTCCTCTTTATTTTTAAAATCAGAGCTTTCCCGATCGCTCTTTCGTATGTTTTACGGGCGGCCGGCTGCGCACGGTCCGGCCGCGGGCTGTCATAGCATCTCAGCCCTGCTCGTCGTTTTCGCTGTCCTTTCCGTCGCCGGGGAGCTGGTCCCCGCGTCCCCGGACCTGCCGTGTAAACATGAGAAACGCGTAGATGACCACCGGCACCACGATGGTACAGAAAAGGGAGGCCATCAGGCAGCTCCTGGCGAAAGGACTGTCGATCAGGGCGCAGACGATCGTGACGGCGTAAAGGCACACGATCAGCATCAGGGCGGCGATGGCCAGGATACGGCGTACATTCATTTTTTTCATCGGTAAAATCTCCTTTCCGGGGCAGCCCCTCGTTTGGTCCAACTTCCGGGGCGGTATCCTGTTTCGTCAGACGGAGTCTTCGTCCGCCAGCGTTTCCCAAAGCTCGTACAGGTTTTCCAGCCGCAGGCGGATCGCTTCCTTTTCCTCGTGAATCTTCAAAAGCTGCGCGGGGTCCACGGCGACTTCCGGGTCCGTCAGGCGGCCGTTCAGGGCGCGGTCCTGTTCCTCCAGGGACGCGATCTCATTTTCTGTTTTCTTTAAATCGTTCTGCCGTTTGCGGAGCTGGGCCTGCTCTTCCTTGCGGGCCTTCCACATCTGTTTGGTGTCCGTCGGAGCGGTCTGCGCGGCGGAAACGGCCCAGGGTGTGGAGTTCATGGACGCCGGCTTCCCGCGGGGGGAGAAGACGCCGGAGGACGGGCCCTGCGGCGGCATGTTTCCTGCGGAAGCGCCTTGTCCCGCACTGCTGCGGGGGTCAGAGCCGGAATCCTGGGGGCCCGGATGGTGCTGAAAACCTGCGCTCTGGCCGTAGGCTGCGGCCCCCGTTCCGCGGTCGGCACCGAAAGCGGAAACGCCCAGGACAGCCTGCTGCACGGCCTCCCGCTTTTCCAGGTAATAATCGTAATTTCCGATATAATTTAAAAACTGTCCGCCGGTCAGTTCCAGGATCCGCGTGGCGGTCCGGTTGATAAAGTAGCGGTCATGGGACACGTACAGCACGGTGCCCGTGTAACGGTTCAGGGCGTCCTCCAGGATTTCCTTGGAGGTGATGTCCAGGTGGTTGGTAGGCTCGTCCAGGATCAGAAAATTGGCGTCGGCCAGCATCAGCTTCGCCAGGGATACGCGGCCCCGTTCGCCGCCGCTCAGGTCCTGGATCCGCTTGAACACATCGTCGCCGGTAAACAGAAACGCCGCCAGGATGCTGCGGATCCGGGTATTGTTCATATGCGGGTAAGTGTCCTGCAGTTCGTCGAACAGGGTCTTTTCCATATGAAGCACCTGGTAGTCCTGATCGTAATAGGCAATGCGCACGCGGGAGCCCAGGACGATCTCGCCTGCGTCGGCGGGGACCAGTTCGTTGATGATCTTGAGCAGAGTGGTCTTGCCGGTCCCGTTATCGCCGATGACCGCGACCCGTTCGCCGCGGCGGATGTCGATATTCACATCGGAAAACAAATGGTTGCTGCCGAACGATTTCGCCAGACGGCGGATGGTCAGGACCTCCTCGCCGCTGACCGTGTCCGGTTCCAGCTTCAGGTTCATCTCGTCGTGAAGCTCCGCCGGTTTATCCAGAACTTCGATTTTGGAGAGCATTTTCTCCCGGCTTTCCGCACGCTTGATGGATTTTTCGCGATTGAAGGATCGGAGTTTGGCGATCACCTCTTCCTGGCGGCGGATCTCCTGCTGCTGGTTCAGGTAGGCTTTCCACTGAGCTTCGCGGATCAGAGCCTTTTTCTGGCTGTAAGCGGTGTAATTGCCCAGATAGACAGTGCTGCGGCCCTGTTCCAGCTCGATGATCTTGGTAGCGATTTTGTCCAGGAAATACCGGTCGTGGGCCACGATGATCACGGCGCCTTTGTAGTTCAGCAGATAATTTTCCAGCCAGGCGATGCTGTTCATATCCAGATGGTTGGTGGGCTCGTCCAGGAGAATGATATCCGGCCGGGAAAGCAGGAGCTTGCCCAGGGACACACGGGTCTTCTGGCCGCCGGACAGAGTGGAGATCTGGCGGGAAAAATCCTCTTCCGCAAACCCCAGGCCTTTCAGAACGCCGGTGATCTCGCTGCGGCAGCTGTAACCTTCCGCCAGTTCAAATTGATGGGTTAAGCGGGTATAGGTTTCAAGCATCTGATCCAGCTCCGGGCCGGAAGCCTGCTTCATGTCCAGTTCCAGACGGCGGAGCCGTTCCTCCATGTCGATGACGCTGCGCTTGACTTCCAGAAGTTCCTCGTAAATGGTGCGGCGGCTGGTCAGATCCTGATTCTGCGCCAGATAGCCCATGGTCTTGCCCTTGGACAGTACGGCCAGTCCGTCGTCGGGGGCCGTTTCCCCGACGATGATTTTCAGCAGAGTGGTTTTGCCTGCGCCGTTAATGCCGACGATGGCGGCCTTTTCGTAATCTTCTATATGAAAGGAAATATCGTCTAATACCACATCGGTTCCGAATGCCTTACTGATATGGCTGCAGGATAGTATCATGGGTTCCTCCTTATGTCTGTCTGAGAAGTTTCCTGAAATAGTATAATATGAAAAAAGAAAAGTTGCAATCGTTTGATTTCTGATTGGTGCCAAAACGGAATAAAATGTTTGCGGGCCGGGCGGGAGAGCGGCGGAAAAAGGATTTTTGCAGGGCGGCGGAAAAAAGGATTTTGTTCTTTACATTTTCCCTCTGTCCATGTAAAATAAATGGAGTTTCCCGCGGCGTCTGCAAATGGAGGTAACTGACTGATGTGCGAAAGAAAAAACATGTTTCCGGAGGAGTTCAATCCCACGTTTTTGTTTGCGTGGAAGGGGCGGAAAACCGGAGAGAGGGAAGAGTACCATGTCTATGATTACCTGAAACTGGTATTCGTCATATCCGGCCGCGGCCTGTATCGGATCGAGGGAAAGATTTATGAACTGACGGAGGGCGATGTGCTGATCCTGAATCCGGGCGTCCGTCATCACGCGATGCCGGCGGAAGAGGGCGCGTCTCCCTGCGTGGAATTTTACATCGGGGCGAACGATTTCCATGTGCGGGATCTGCCGCCCAACTGCCTGCCGGTTCCCGCCGAGGGGTATGTCCTGCACACGGAGGGCGACCTGCGTCAGCGCCTGGAACGGATCTGCGCGGCGATGGAGGCGGAGAACGCGGTCTACCGGCGCGGACGTTATTATATGATGAAATCCTACCTGATCCAGATCCTGCTGCTGCTCATCCGGGAGCAGTATGAGTCGGAGGAACTGCGTCAGGGCTTCGCGTTTGAATCGGTCAACCGCAAGTACGTGGTCGAGAAGATCATGGATTATTTTGAGGAACATTACGGCGAAAAGATTTCTCTGGATCAGATCGCGGAAAATATGTATTTAAGCCCCTATTATATTTCGAAGATCTTCAAGAGCGAGACCGGGGAAGCGCCGATCCGCCACCTGATCGATATCCGCCTGTCCAGGGCGAAGGAACTGCTGGAGAACGGCTGGGGCGGCAGCATCAAGGAAGTGGCCGCTACGGTCGGGTACGACGACGCCTACCATTTCAGCAAATTGTTCAAGAAAAAATACGGGATATCGCCCCTTGGGGTCAAGCAGGGAAAAGAAGCGCCGGACAGGGACGCGCCGGAGCAGCGGGAGGAGGAGGACGGACAATGATATGGTGGATCAACGGTCCCTACGGCGTGGGAAAAAGCACGCTGGCGGAGGAGCTGCACCGGCGGTGTCCCCGCAGCTTTATCTTTGACGCGGAGGCGGTAGGCAACGCGGTCCGGGACAATCTGCCGGAAGAGCTTTTCAACGGGTATATTTTCGAAGGGTACCCGCTGTGGTTCCGGACGTGCGCGGAGCTTCTGGCGGAGATCGCGGGCGGCTACGACGGGGACGTCTATGTGCCGATGACGCTGGTCCGGCCGGATTCATTCGCGAAGATCGAAGGGCCGCTGCGGGAGAAAGGCGTGGGGATCGTACATATCCTGCTGGAATCTTCCCCGGAGATCGTGCATGACCGGATCCTGGAGCGGGGCGAGGAGGAGGACTGCTGGTGTATGCGGCAGATCGGGCTCTGTCTGGAAAACCAGCGGCAGTTTAAGGGCGTGATCCGGATACAGTCCCTGGGCAAGCCGGTTTCCCAGCTGGCGGAGGAAGTGCTGACGCGAATCATTTTGCCGGGAATGGCATGAGCCGTTCCCGGCTTTATAGGGAATTCGGTATAAGCAAAGCAGGCGAATGGCGCGGCAATTCCTTTGCGCCGGTATTCCGGAACAATGAAGAATTCTTTAAACGCGTCTCTGGTCCGGCAGTGAGATATGAAATAGTGCAGGTCAGATTTTTTTAAATTTTTTTAATTTTTTGATTGACAGAAAAGTGAATGTATGGTATTCTATGAAAATTCTGCATTTGTTTACGAATACAAATTGTTCTGGCCGCGGAGCCGGTCTGTTCTGAATGGCGGATCAGAACCGGTTTGTGTGCGGCGTTTCTTGCGGAGGTATCAGATGACATCAAAAATCGCAGGCGTTATGAACTGTATTTTGGTTTCCCGTTTCTTTCTTTCCGCAGTTTCCTTATGATCTTAGAGTTGGCGTGATGGCGGGCGTGCGCCGCGGCGCGGTATGGGCGGCTCTGTCCGGGAGGCGGGGCAAACGAAAAATTTTTTAGGGAGGATATGCTTTTTTGTTGTGCGCGTATTTTGGACGCGCATCTGGTTTCATGCGCGCATTTTTGCAGTCTGTCGGCTCGGAAAGGGGGGAACGGCGGACAGGACAGGCTGCCGGCTGGAAAAGTAAACGGTTTTGTGGGGAGGTTCCCCGGAAAGGATCAATACGGTATGAGAAAAGAGACTGCCCGTAACTTTTGGAGAAGATATCTGCAGCTGGTATGCAATGGGTCCGCTTCGCTGCAGGTGGACAATCCGGCGAATCGTTTCATTGTCGGTGTTAAGGCCGGCGAATATGACGAGTTCCCGGATGAAGAATACAATGAGCTCATGGAAGATTACGAGCAGCTTTACGGGATCTGGAAGCGGGCGAGGCAGTGTTCGGTTCAGGACATTCTGCTGAACGCGCTTCAGATGACGAAGCTTGACCGGAATTGCTGCGACGGGATTGCGGAACTTCTGGCCGAGTGTTCGGCCCGTTCCGATTATTCGTCGGAATCGGAGAAAGAAGATCAGGACGCATTGCTGCGGGAACTTGGCAATGCCTGCGACTGGTCCGAAGAAGAGGAAGAGGAATCGGAAGACCATTCGCCCCGCGGGGTTTACGAGTATCTGTGCCAGAGGGTCCGCGGCCAGGAGGAGGCCAAACGGGCGGCCGCGATGATCCTGTATAATCATATGGAAGGCCGCCGTTCCACCGCCGTTTTCTGCGGACCGTCGGGATGCGGGAAGTCCGAGATATGGCGGCGCCTCTCGCAGAGGTACCCGAAGCTGATCCGGGTCCTGGACGCCAGCCGCATGAGCGCGGACGGCTGGAAGGGCAGCGTGCATCTGCGGGACGCGTTCGACGGCGTTCCGGATGAAGAACTGCAAAAACGCGGTCTGATCGTCGTGCTGGACGAAGCGGACAAGGCCTGCTGCGAGACGGTCATGGGCAACGGCGGCACGAATTATTCGACGCTGATTCAGAACAGTCTGCTGAAAATGATGGACGGCGACGAGATCACATTCGGCAAGGAAGACGGAAAAAAGGCGATCAGCGTTGACTGTTCGCGGGTGTCCGTGGTGCTTTTAGGAGCCTTTGAAAACCTGCTGCAGAAAAAAGAGGATCAAAGCTGCGGCATCGGGTTCGGCGCGTCCGTCCGGATCGAACGCGATTACAGCAATACGGATATCTCCTACGACGATCTGATCGCGGCCGGTATGCGGCGGGAGGTCGCCGGGCGCATCAACCGCATCGTCTCGCTCCGCCCGCTGTCGTCCGCCGATTACCGGGCGATCCTGACCGGGCCGGTCCTGGACGATCTGCAGGCCGGCGGCAAATACAGGGTCGTGATCGACGACGACTCGGCGGACCAGCTCTCGCGGCAGGCCGCGGCGACGGGGCTGGGCGTCCGCTGGATGCGGTCGCAGGTCATGAATGCGATGGACGATCTGATGTTCAGCAATCCGGAGGCGGATCTCTATACGATTCGGTTCTAGCCGGAGCCGAAGGGCGTTTTGAACGGGGCGGCCGCGTCAGCGTTTCCGAACGCGTCAGTCTCCGGCCGCCCGGATCTGTCCGTAGACGTTGACGGCGTCCATGACGTGGTAGGGGTCCGTATGATGGTCGCCGTCAGCCCCGGCGGTTACGAGAATGTAGGAGACGCCGTCGATTTCCGCTAAACTGGCCAGACAGAGGCCGGCCTCTGAGGTATAGCCGGTCTTGCCGCCCAGGATTCCGTCCGTTTCATCCGGGCGGTCCAGAGAATTCAGGGACTGGAACATGGTGCTGTGGAACGTAAAACCGCTGGGGTGGAGGTTGGAGGGAGGAACGCTGTAACGGCGGCTGGTGAACGCGCCGCGGAACGTTTCATTTTCCAGCGCGTACCGCAGCAGCATAGCCATGTCCTCAGCGGTGGAATAATGGTCTTTGTCGTGGAGGCCGGTGGCGTTGCAGAAATGGGTGTTCTTCATGCCGATGGCCTGGGCTTTCTCATTCATTAATCTGGCAAATTCCGCTTCCGAGCCGGAGATCCGTTCCACGAAGGCCATGCAGCATTCCGCGCCGGAGGGCAGCAGGATCCCGTAGAGCAGATCTTTCAGGCGGCATTCCTCGCCGGGCTGGAACCCGGCCATGGAGGCATTTTCGGCATACAGCGCCTGGAAAAAATCGGAAGGAATCGTGACCGTTTCATTCAGATCCTCCGTATGCTCGATGGCGAGAACGGCGGTCATGATCTTGGTCATGGAGGCCGGATACATGCGCACCCGGCTGTTTTGTTCCGCGACGATCCGGCCGGTGGACAGTTCAGCCAGGATGGCGTAGGGACTGTAGAGACCGGACAGATCGACGGTCAGGCCGGACGGCAGGGACTCGGGCGCGGAGCCGTTTGACGCGGGATCGGCGGTTTCGGCGGTTCCCGTGGCGGAATGGTTGATTTTGGTTTCTGTTTCCGGATTCCCGGCTGGTTCCGGAACCGGCGAAGAGGCGGAGGGTAGATAGTCCGACTCCAGCGTCTGCCCCGGCTCCGGCCATTTCTGCAGGTCGGAAAGGGACAGGCGGCCGGTTACGGTCAGAACGGCGATCAGCAGGACGCCGATGGGAATGAAGCACAGGGAAGCATGGAACAGGACTGCGATGATTGCGTGCAGAATGGCCGCGGGGCCGGAATACAGCGCGGAGCGAAGACGGGCGAAAAGGCCCCCGCGGCGTTTTTTTCCGGATCCGGATGAATGGGACCGGGTATATTGCCGGTCATGCGGTCCGGAATTTCTTTGGTTTGTCATGGTTGGACCCCTCCTGTCGCTTCCTATTTTACGTTGGGGAGCGCAGGGATGTTTTAACGTCCGATTGTTTTCTTCCTAAGAAAAGATTAAGGAATGGTTGAGGTTTTGAAAGCCGGGAGCCTTCCGAAAGCCGCGGAGAATCATCATTCTATTTTGCGGCAGCCTCGTCCAGAAGCAGCCGCACGCTCCGCACCTGGTCCGGGTCGGTGCGCCAGAGCTGGTACTCGCTGATACCGGGGAGCCCCATGGAAACGGCGGGATTGCGGAATGTCATGCCGCTGTCCAGCACGGTTTTGCCGGACATATGGAACGCGTGCAGGGAGGTCTGCTCCAGAAGCGTCCGGACGGTTTGGGCGCTGATGCCGCCGCCTGCGAGGATCACCGGCCCGCCGGGCAGTTCCGCCAGGCGCTTTAAGAGCGGAAGTCCTTCCCGGCAGGAGGAAGCCTGGCCGGAGGTCAGGATGGTATGAACGCCCAGCTGGCGGGCCTGTTCCCAGGCAGACAGGGGATCGCGGCACATATCGAACGCCCTGTGGAGCGTGACGGACATGCCGCGGGCCTGGTCCAGGAAACGGGCCATCTGTTCCCGATTCAGGGAACCGTCCGGCAGGAGGCTCCCGATGACGACGCCTTCGGCTCCCGCCTGCGCGAAGGCGCGGATCTCCCGGCAGATGAGATCGGCTTCTTCCTCCGAGTAGAGGAAATCGCCGAAGCGGGGACGGATCAGCACATGAACGGGGAGAGACACCTGCTCCCGAACCTTTTCGTACAGGGCCAGCGTCGGGGTGGTGCCCCCGATGATCAGATTGGCGCAGAGTTCCAGGCGGCCGGCCCCTCCTTTCTGCGCGTTGACTGCGGATTCCGGCGAATCTACGCAGCATTCCAGAAGATAATGGTTGGATGTTTTTTCGTTTGTCATGGCAATGTATCCTTTTCTGAATTTAATCGTTCAACACGGCGGGCGTCATCCCGTCCAAGTCAAGATAGTTCTTCACCTTGCTGATAAACCTGTCAATGTTTTCTGCCTGTTTTTCCTGATTAACAATGCTGTTGCTGTCCCCCTGCAATTCGTCGTCACGCGATAAACGGCAACAGAGGGCGGTAATTTTGCACCCTTTCGGGCACGGGTCAGACTGCCTTAACATAGTTTCTGCTCCTTTCGCCGACGGGCAGTCTGCCGTCGGGATCCCCGTCAAGCCTGCCTGACGGGGGGAGTACAGGATTGCTTGCGGCTATTATAGCGGACTTCTGATTTTCATTCAACATCTTTCTTGTCTTTTTCCTGCTCCATGAGACGTAAAACCTTGTGGAGCAGGCTCCTTTTCCCGTCATAGCTACCCGTGAAACGATAGAGCGTCCTGCCGGATTTTATCGTCACTTCCTGCCGGGGCAGCTCTTGAAACAGCGGATTTTCCGCCACGAGATGCCCGTCCTTGATTTTCCTTTTCCGTTCCATTCCTTTCCCGTCCTTTCGTAATTTTGTAAATCGGGAAGTTTCACAGCAAGCATAGGAAGGGGTACCCTTTCCGTAAAATGCGGCGCATTTGCGGAGCAGCTGTTGATTCCATTCGGCCCGCCGTATATAATGACAAGAGAGAAACAATTGTCGGGAGGATAGCCCCAATTCTTGAATACATTTCTGCCCCGGAAGCAGCAAAAAGCGGGGCATTTCTGAAAGGCGGGTACAGAAATTATGCGAGGAAAACCGCATACCGGGCGTGGCAAAGGGTAGCCGTATGCGGCTGATACCAAAAGACGCAGAAAAGCCCGCTGACGGCCGGCAGAAAGATAATATGATAAGGTAAAAAGCTCATTCCACCCATATTCGCCTTATAAGGGGTGTTGTTTTCAGGGCAAAAAGGTATACTTAATACAAAAAGATACGCTGGAGGAATTGATATGGATCAGATTGCAATAGGTAAATTTATATTCAAAAAGCGGAAAGAACATAATTTTACGCAAGAACAACTTGCTGAACGGCTGGGAGTTTCCAATAAAACGATTTCAAAATGGGAAACAGGAAAGTGTATGCCCGATTACTCAATGATCGAGCCCTTGTGCCAGGAATTAAATATTACGTTAGCAGAATTGTTTGATGGAGAAGAAGATGAAAAGAGTATCCATACATACGATAGTCAGCAGATACTGAAAATGATGAAAGAAACGCAAGACCTTAAAAATAAGAAACGAATGCTTATTGGCATTGTAGTATTCCTTTTAGGAATAGTTTTTCTTATCTACTCACAGTTAATTGGCGGAACGGATATTCAGGAGATGCTTTCTGGTTTCACACTTGGCATTTCTTTTCCTCTTATGTTACTGGGAATGATACTTATTATACGGTCAAAATGTCGGAAAGGTAAGGATTTATAAATGAACAAAAAAAGAATTCTATCATTTTTGGGCATTGCATTTGCGCTGGCCGGTTTAATTTGTCTGGCTCTTTGTATTTTTCAAGATGGAAAAAATCAAATTTTGCTGAATGCCGGTTTGCTGTGTAATTCAATCGCATTTGTAATAAATTGCATTGTAAACAGGAAGAAAAAATAAGGGGGAGCTGGCTCCGCCAGCGTAGGGCGCGGGTGTCCGGCTGCCTCCTCTGCCGCAGGCAGAATCACCGGACGGGGAGGCAGCCGAGACGCTGCAGGCTCCCCTGATAAAAAGAAAAATTGCCAGTACCAAAAGGGAGAATCTATATTTCTTCATTGTGATACCTCCTCGCCCTACACGGTCCAATTCTTCTGCCTGAGGTACATTTCATAATAAAGTCCTTTACGCCTCATCAGTTCCTCATGGCTTCCCTCCTCCACAATCTCCCCGGCCTCCAGTACCAGGATTCTGTCCACCTTCTGTAGGGCTGCCAGTCTGTGGGAGACAATGATTCCGCTTCGCCCTTCCATTCCTTCCCTGTAACGGCGGAAGAGCTCTGCTTCCGTCACCGGATCCACCGCAGCATTCGGCTCATCCAGGAGAAGCAGCGCCGTATCCGCGAAAAATCCCCTGGCCACTGCCAGTCGCTGCCACTGACCTCCTGAAAGATTGACTGCCCCCCGGCATACAGAGCCTACCTTCGTGTTGATTCCTTCTTCCAGCCTGCCGAAAAACGTTTCTGCCGTTGACAGCCTTGCGGCGCGGCTGATCAGTTCCCGGTTATCAGACTGGGGGATATTCCCTAACACAATATTGTCCTTTACCGTAGTCTCATATTTCAGGAAGGACTGGAAGATGGCAGCGGCGCTTTCCCGCCCATGCTCCCTGCTCATTCCGTCCGCTGGCGTCCCGTATATCCTGATTGCTCCGGAATCAGGCGGATACAGCCCCAGCAGCAGGGAAATCAGGGTGGATTTTCCCCCGCCATTAGGTCCCACTAACGCAATGGTCTCCCCGTCCGCCAGGCTGAAGGACACATTTTTCAGCACAGGTTCCCCGGCGCCAGGGTAGGAAAAAGTCAGGTCCTTCACTTCCACAGCAAGTCGGTTCCGCGCATTTCGGCTGCTTTCACATAAACCGCTTCCGCGGCAAGAATCTCCCTGCCTTTTTTCCATAGCGTCAAGCTCTGCCAGATCAACTCCATACAGGGCGCTTTCATGGAAATATTTCAGGTTGAACCCCAGGTTAATCATTTCTTCCTGCAGCAGGAACACTGACTCCAGCAAGAACGCGAAAGTCCCCACAGTTATGTGTCCCCCCTTTGCCGCCGCCAGCAGCACGCAGACCGCAAAAGACACAAAGGACAGGATTCCTTCCGACGCGCCCTGAATCAGGCCGTCCTTCTGTCCCTGGGCATAGCGCTCCTCCGTAAGTTCCTTGGCCGTGCGTTCTATGGTATCGATGACCGGGGCCTCTGCCCCTGTGGCGCATAATTCCCCCAGCGCGCTCCTGTCAAAGAACAGACCGCAGAGATATTCGTTACGCCTTTTTCTGCGCTGCTGCCTCTGGTTGATTCGATACAGATTTTCATTATTCTTCAGCCGGATCAGAATGACCGGCATCACCAGCCCTATGGTAATGACCGGGAACCACGCCGACCAGTATGCAAGCGACAGCGCCAACCCAAAGCAGGTGGCCAGGAGCCGAAAGACAAATGCGCATTCAAACTGAAACAACCAGAATTCCTGCCCCAGGAACCTCTCCGCACGGGCGATGCGTTCCTGCACCGTCTCCTGTTCCCTCACTCCCACGGGCAGCCGCCCAATCTTCTGGTACAGCCTACACTCAAGGGAATGCACGGCATCCATGCGCACCTTGCTTTCCAGCACCGGCATGATACCCGAATAACCGCAGTTCAGCCCCAGTTCCTTTAAAAACAGCGCCAGAAGCACAGGAGCCAGAAGCTCCCAGGACAGGTTCGCCTGTCCCAGGGCATCCACGGAAGCCTTTGTAATCCATGTGCCCGCCACTAACAGAAGACCCGCAAGCAGGGTCAGGGCCGTCAGCAGAATGAAGCCAAAAGGTTTTTTCTTCCATCCATATTTCCATACATAATGAAAGGTTTTCCAGATTTTAACCATTTTTATCTCCTCACAATCGTCCCCTGCGACCGTCAAAAGGCAGGGAATATCCCCGTTGTCATTGATACAGCGATGCCTGGAGTTCCACCATCTTCCGATAAGGTCCCGCATGCCCCATCAGTTCCGCATGGGTGCCGAACTGGGCCACCCGCTGCCGCTCAATTACAAGTATTTTATCGCACCGCCTTGCCACGCCGATTCGGTGAGACACGATCACTGCCGTCCTGCCTGCCGCAGTATCCAGGAAAGCCTCCATGACCTGGATTTCCGAGACGGGATCCAGCGCGGATGTGGGTTCATCCAGGAAAATATACTCTGACTCCCCGACCAGGGCGCGAGCCAGCGCCACCCGCTGCCACTGTCCTCCCGAAAGCTCTCTCCCGTCCTCAAAAAGCTTTCCCAGAGGAATATCCAGGTTATAGCCGGTCTCTTCCAAAAGACCGGAAAGCCCCACTCGCTCCAGTGCCCGGATAATCCGGTCATCGGATATCCCGGCATTTTGTACGTGCCGGGACAGATTGTGCAGGAGCACATTCTCCCGCAGGGATCCCTGGTAACGGATAAAATCC
The DNA here is from genome assembly GCA_947626915.1 of uncultured Lachnospiraceae bacterium. Lineage (GTDB taxonomy): Bacteria > Bacillota > Clostridia > Lachnospirales > Lachnospiraceae > UBA3402. The sequence goes on along the minus strand of CANQUA010000068.1, from coordinate 35 downwards.
TGGGGAAGGTAATCACAGATATCCTTGATTTCTTC
>CANQUA010000067.1 GCA_947626915.1 uncultured Lachnospiraceae bacterium | reverse complement strand
ACCACGCGGCGGATCATTTCCGCCAACTTCTCTTCTTTTCCCGTATAAGTCTGAATCGCATACCACAGCATGATCGGCGCCGCTCCTTTTCTGTATCTTCGCATGTGTTTCCGAAAACCGGCTGGATTTGTCCTTTCATTTTCTCCCAAAAGTCCTAACTGGCTGTTAGATATCTAACCACCACAACTTTATTGCAGGAGATGGGGATTTTTACGCCCGCGATTTCTTTTCAGAAGGACAGGCTCCGCCCCCTCGCCCTTTCTTTCCGGAAAGGCAAGCTCCGCCATTCCCCCGTGTCCTCTCGGACAGGCAGGCTCCGCCACCCCGTTCCATCCTCAACGGACGGCACGGATCATTGTGACTGCTATAACCCCTTTCAGCAGAAACGTCACCCAAGGTTCACGGATCCCATCCAGGTTTTGTTTTGATAAAGCGGCATTCAGCAACGTAAGTTTACGGATATATAAGGATCCCCGTAACCGCACAGTATGATGCCGGGTATACCGGCGCTGACGGCGAAAACATGACGCAGAGTAGCATACTCTACGACAGGGACCGCATTTTCCCGCTTTTTTCCTGGAAAAACGGGAGCTAAGCGGTATCATCTGACGGCGGATAAACCCGGCAGCATTCGCAAATTTTTTCTTTTTAGCTTTATTGTTAGACAGGAAAATAAAAGATCCTCTGACGGCGATTCTGACGGTTTAAGAACATTTTGAACCGTAAGACCGGCTGTTTTTCACCAGAAACGCCGGTTTTTCACCGGCTTTCCAGAAGTTTACGTTCCCATTTCGGGTAAATGTATTGACAAACGACGAGTTTTTTTGTAAAATCCTTTTCGATAAACGCGAATTACAGATTCAGAAAGCTGTCGTAGAGTATGCTACTCTACGACACTTCTTTTTTTGAAAAACAGAAAATAAAGCAGCCCAGGAGTCCTAAAATCCAGAACATTCGTTTTTATTAACTTTTTCCGGGTTCGCTGATTTCATCCCGAATATCCGGGAGTCCTGCGGCTGTGGGAATATTGTGACCGCCGGGAGTCCTGCGGTTGCCGGGAGTTCTCTGGCTGCCAGGAATCCTCCGGCTGCCGGGAATCCCGCAGCTGCCGGGAGTCCTGCGGTCCCAGAGAATCCTCCGGCTTGGCCACGTTACAATTCCCCCGCCCAATGATCCCGCGCCTGCTCTTAACCTGTACGATATACAGGCGGCGGACCTTCCTCCCGAAGTTTTCAGGAACTTACTCTTCAGGTTCCTCATGGCCGGTTTTCTTTTCGGCGGCAGTCGCATCCATCTCATCCATTTTCGGTCCTGCTTCAATATGCCGCCAGGCGCCCGATTTGGTTAATAAACAGGCGGTCTCTATATTGCAGGTCGAAGGAAACATATCCACGCAGCATATCCTCTCCGGTACGTATCCGTACTCCGCCAGCTTCTCCAGATCCCGCGCCAGGCTGACCGGCTGACAGCTGATGTAAATGATCCGTTTCGCCTGAATCTGTCCGCCGATCCGGTCCAGGGCTTTCGGGTGGATCCCATCGCGCGGCGGGTCCAGGACAATGATATCCGGCGTGCGGAAGTCCTGCGGCCCGTCCATCCAGTTCGCCAGCACCTTCATCACGTCTCCCGCAATAAACTCGCAGTTTGTCAGGCCGTTTCCGGCGGCGTTGACCCGGGCGGCCTCCACGGCTTCGGCTACGATCTCCACTCCGACGACCCGCTCCGCTACCGGGGCCAGCAGCTGCGCAATGGTTCCGGTGCCGCTGTAGAGATCAAAAACCACTTTGCCCCTCGTATCTCCCACATATTCCCGGACCGTCTCATAGAGTTTCTCCGCCCCCAGCGAATTGGTCTGGAAGAAAGAAAACGGCGAAATCTGAAAGCGCAGCCCCAGAAGCTCTTCATAAAAAAAATCCTGCCCGTACAAAACCGTCGTTTCATCGCTCTGCACCACATCCGCCAGGCTGTCGTTGCGGATATGGAGGATCCCCGCGAAACGGCCTGAAAGCGGCAGTTTCAGCAACATGTCCCGCCAGCCGGCCAGAAGCAGCCGCTCGTCCTCTGCATCCAGAGGCAAACCGCGGCGGACCGGCGAACCGCCTGCTTCCGGGGAAGCGGCCCCCGTCTGACCGGATGTCACCAGGGCCGCCAGTATCTCCCCTGTTTTCACGGCCCGCCGCACCAGCAGGTGCCGCAGATAGCCCTGATGCTGCAGCTTCTTATAAAAAGAAAGTCCTTCCGCCGCAAAGTATTCCCGGGTCGCCTTTAAGATCTCCGTAAAATCCGGATGCACGATCCGGCAGCCGTCCACGTTGACCACATCATGAAAACTGCCTCTGCGGTGCAGGCCCAGCGCCAGCGGCCCGCCTTTTTCCTCGTCTCCGAACGAAAATTCCATCTTATTGCGGTAACCCTCCGAAAGCGGGCTGGGCTTGATCCCTTCAAAAACCTCTAAGGAACAGACCGGCTCCAGAAGCTCCCGCACCTGCGCTTCTTTCAGACGCACCTGCGTCTCATAGGGCAGGCTCTGATACGTACAGCCGCCGCAGACGCCGAAATGAGGACAGCGATCCGCCGCCGTCTCCAGGGGCGACTCCTGAACCACTTTAAGCAGCCGTCCTTCACACCGCCCATTCCGTTTTTTACTTACAACAAATTCCACCACCTGGCCCGGAAGCGCATTTTTCACCACCGCCGTTTCTCCGTCCGCCGTGACTTTTCCCCGATTCGGAAACGCCGTCTTCTCTACTGTACCTGTATATCTCTCGCCTTTTTTCATATCCGATCCATTCCTGCCATTCTGAAAATCTTTTTATCAGCCGCCCAGCCAGTGCGCAAATACATGCCGCTTCCTCATCCGCCCGCCGAAGAAAAAGGGCGCGCCCCATTTCTGAAGCACGCCCTTTACCATCTGATTTTTACACCGTCTCCGGCTTCTCCTCCGCTGCCTCAGCCGCCGGTTCCGCTGCTTCCGGTTCCTTCTCCTCCGCAGGCTTCTCTGCGGACTTTTCCTCCGTTTCCGGCTCGTCATCAAAGAAATCGTCGTCAAAGTCGTCGTCGAAATCATCCTCGAAATCGTCCAGATAATCCGGAGTCAGGAAACGGTACACTGCATACGCGATCCCGGCCACAGCCGCTATCGCGCCGATGATCGCCAGAACCCACAACAATGTGTTCAGCTTCTTGTCCGTGTCCTCGTGTTTTTTCAGCCATGCGTTCAGCTTCGATGCGCTGATCATATCCTCTACATGACTGATCGCTTCTTTACCCATAACGTCCAATTTATTCATCGCAATCACACCCTCCTTATTCCGATTTAAAATCACTGTCACATCTATACTAGCATAATTTATACAGTTTTGCAATTTTTATTTACGGCACATCAACAATTTTTTAGCAGTTTTTAGCCGATCATATGCCGGGCGGAAAATCTTCCGTGTTCCCGGTTTCCCCGGCTCTACGCTTCTTTCCCTTTCAGGAACGAGGCCATGATCCGGCGCACGCCGACCGTGTCAAATTCCACCGTAATCTCGTAATCCTTCGGCCGCTCCTCCACGCCGATCACGGTTCCTTCGCCGAACTTGACATGCCTGACGCGGTCTCCGACCTTATACGCGGAACTCCTGCCCTTTTCCACCACGAACGCTTTTCCGAAATCCGGTTTGGAATCCGGCGCGAACCGGCTGGTGCCGGCCGGTTTTTCCCGGCGGGCGGTTCTGGGCGAAAGGCCTGTGCGCTGGGGCGGCGCAGGCTCCTGTTCCGGCTCATCCATCCAGACTACCGGTCGGCTCCCGCCCTCGAAAGCATCGTCCGTCCACTCGCTCCGGGCGCCGGTCTTCTTTCCGGATTCCCGTTCCTTCTGCGCGCCGCGCGGTTTATCCGAAGCGGCCCACCAGGGCTCCAGACGGCTGGAAACAAGCAGTTCTTTCGGTATCTCTTCCAGGAAACGGCTGGTTTTATTGTAGCGCGGTTCTCCGTTCACCACGCGCATCCGGGCGCTGGTAAGGGTCAGATGCTTTTTCGCCCTCGTGATGCCCACATAGCAGAGCCGCCGCTCTTCTTCCATTTCTCCCGGATTATCCGACGCAACCGTCATATAGCTGGGAAATGTGCCGTCTTCCAGACCGCTGAGGTACACATTTTCAAACTCCAGACCTTTCGCGCTGTGCAGCGTCATCAGCGTCACACGATGCTCGCTCTGATCCAGCTCGTCCACATCCGCCACCAGCGCCACCTCTTCCAGGAATCCGTCCAAAGACGGTTCCTCTGCGCCCGCGGTATAATCGACCGCCTTGCTGATCAGCTCTTCGATATTTTCCAGGCGTTCCTGAGCCTCCTCCGTTCCTTCGGCCTCCAGCTCTCTTTTGTAACCTGTTTCGTCCAGTATATCCTCGATCAGACGGCGCAGGTTTATCGGGGTCTGCGGACGCGCCGCTCCCGGCTCCGCCGTGTCGTCCGTCCATGCCGCCGCGACGGACTCTTCCTCGTATTCCTCTGTCAGCCGCTGCCGGAATCCTTCGATCATATCCGTAAATTTCCGTATCTTGTCCGACGCTTTCCCAAGCCCCGGAATCTCCCCGGCACGCCGCATACCGTCGTATAAACTATAACCGTTGGCGGCCGCGAAAACTGTAACCTTGCCAAGGGAAGCCGCGCCGATCCCGCGGCGGGGTACATTGACGATGCGGGTTACCGCCACATCGTCCCGCCCGTTGGCGACGGTCTTCAGATACGCCAGAATATCCTTGATCTCTTTTCTCTCATAAAAATTTACGCCGCCCACCAGGCGGTAAGGCACATTGCAGGCAATACACTTTTCTTCCAGAAGACGGGACTGGGCGTTGGTGCGGTACAGGACCGCGCAGTCCTCATAGGGATATCCGTGGTCTATGATATCGCGGACAATGAACTCCGCTTCCTCATAAGCCTGGTCAAACTGCCGGTAAACCAGCTTGTCCCCGGTTCCGTTGTCTGTCCACAGATTCTTTTCTTTCCGTCCTTCGTTGTTTTGGATCACCGCATTGGCGGCGTCCAGGATATTCTGCGTGGAGCGATAATTCTGCTCCAGCTTCACCACCGCCGCCCCCGGAAACGTCTGTTCAAAATCCAGAATATTCCGGATATCCGCGCCGCGGAATTTATAAATCGACTGATCGTCATCGCCCACGACGCAGATGTTTTTGTACTTGCCCGACAGCAGGCGCACCAGTTCAAACTGGGCGCGGTTGGTATCCTGATACTCGTCCACCAGGATATACCGGAAACGTTCCTGATAATAGTCCAGCACCTGGGGCTGGGTCCTGAACAGTTCCACCGTCTTCATGATCAGGTCGTCGAAATCCAGAGCGTCGTTTTTCAGAAGCGCCTCCTGATACGCCCGGTAGATCTCCCCGATCCGCCTTTCCTGAAAATCCGCCGCCGTCTCCAGAAACAGATCCGGCGTGATCAGCTTGTCCTTGGCGGACGAGATCCTGGACAGAACCATCTTTTCCCGGTAAAGCCGGTTATCCACTTCCAGCGTCTTGTAAACCTGCTTCAGAAGCGATTTCTGATCGTCGGTATCGTAAATGGTAAAGTGGGTGGTGTAACCTAAGAATTCGATATGCCTGCGCAGGATACGCACACAGGCCGAGTGAAACGTGCTGACCCAGATGCTGTCCGAACCCAGACCCACCTGGCGGTCTACCCGTTCCCGCATCTCCCCGGCCGCCTTATTGGTAAAGGTGATCGCCAGAATGTTCCAGGGATTTACTTTCTTTTCTTCGATCAAATATGCGATCCGGTGAGCCAGTACGCGGGTCTTGCCGGAACCTGCCCCCGCCAGAACCAGAAGCGGTCCCTCCGTACAGGAGACCGCTTCCTTTTGCATCGGATTCAATTCCTCTAAACTGCTCATCTGGACTCCTCATACGCCGCCCGGACGCATCTGGCCAGCTGGTCAGCGCAGGAGGTATTCTTAAAGCCGCAAAGGTTTCCTTTCAGCTTGCTCTCGATCTGGTCCACGGTCATGCCGTCCACCAGCTTGCTGATCGCTTTCAGATTGCCGTTGCAGCCGTTTGTAAACTGCACATTTGTAACCACGTCGCCGTTCAGATCAAAACTGATCCGGGAAGCGCACACGCCCTGCGTATTCATCTGATATCTCATGGGAATCTTCCTTTCATTATGTAATGTCCGCGGTCTATTTGTCCCCGCGGTATGCCACAGCCTCAATCTCCACCAGCGCCCTCTTCGGGATAGCGGCCACCTCAAACGCCGCCCTGGCCGGACAAACGCCGGTAAAGAACTCGGCGTACACCTCGTTCATCCGGGCGAAATCACTGATATTCTGCAGAAGCACCGTGGTCTTCACCACATCGTCCATGGTCAGCCCCGCCTCCGCCAGGATATTCTGAATATTGGTCAGCGCCTGTTTCGTCTGGGTCTTGATATCCTCGCCCGCGAACGATCCCGTAGCCGGGTCGATGGGCAGCTGGCCGGACACATAGACAAACCCTCCTGCTTCCACCGCCTGCGAATAGGGTCCGATGGCCGCAGGCGCTTTCTCTGTATGATATGCTTTCTTCATAAAATCGCTACCTCGCTTTCATTTAAAATACCTTCCTTCTATTATACAGGAAATCGCCGGCAGGTTCAATAAGGAATTTTCACGGCAGCCCGAAAATTAAACCGCCCGAAGGGCTCATATTCTTCCCCGAATCTCCCGTCTGCCCGCAAATTTCTCTTGCCATCTGGTTTTCAATACTATATAATGTAATACGAGGCGTGCGGTGCATTTCCTGCACGCTGCGTACACGCGATTTTAACCATGCCGCAGCAGCGGCAGCAGGAGGTCATATGAAAAGCAACCACGAGAGACTCCATGAAATTTTCGCCCGGCTGGACCGTCTGGATTATGTGAAGCCGGAGCAGATCCCGAATATCAACCTTTACATGGATCAGGTTACCACATTCATGGACGAACACCTGGAGAATTCCAAGCGCTACCCCGGCGACAAGGTTCTGACCAAGACCATGATCAATAATTACGCCAAAAATAACCTGCTTCCTCCGCCGATCAAGAAAAAATATACCCGCGAGCATATGCTGCTGCTGATCTTCATTTACTATTTTAAAAATATGCTCTCTTTCAACGACATCGGCTCCCTGTTCTCCCCGATTACGGAGCAGCATTTCATGGATTCGTCGGATCTTTCGCTCCAGGATATCTACGAGCAGATCTTCTCCCTTGAGAAAGAGCAGATGAAACGTCTGAAGGAAGACCTGATCCGCAAATACCGAAATGTGCAGGACATGTTCCCCAACCAGGACGAGGAGGACCGCGAGTACCTGCAGCTCTTCGCTTTTATCTGCGAGCTGGGGTTCGACGTATATCTGAAAAAGCAGGCGATGGAACTTCTGATCGACCAGATCCGCGAAGAACATCCGCACGAAGGCAAGAAAAAAAAGCCGTGAGCGTTACGCCCGCGGCTTTCTCGGTTCTCATTCTTTCAGACGCGAAAAAACCATATCGTACCCGTCGTTTCCATAATTCAGCGACCGGTTCACCCGGCTGATCGTCGCCGTAGAAGCCCCTGTTTTTCCCGCAATGTCCAGATATGTCTTCTTTTCCCTCAGCATCCTGGCTACTTCGTACCGCTGCGAAAGGGACAGCAGTTCATTCACCGTACAAACATCCTCGAAAAAAGAATAGCACTCTTCCACATCCCGCAGCGAAAGAACCGCCTCAAACAGGCGATCCACCGCTTCCGTTCTGATCTTTTTATTCATAATTCCGCACCCTCGTTTCCGCAATCCCTTTTATGCCGCACCCTCTTTGGCGTGAAACCATGAGTATTTTAACACATTAAATTTTTAAAGTCCATAGCAGAATAAGGAAAAGGGAAAATATTTGCGAATATTTCCGGCCGCCGCACACTTTCCCCCCTTGTCAATATTATGTAGTATCAGCATCCCTTAATTCAGGAGGATCCTATGAATAAACTCACTGCAGTTTCGCTGGCGGCGGTACTTACGGCCGCTTCTCTTTCCGCCTGCCAGCCCCAGTCCCAAGCCAAAGACGAACGGACGCCGGTAACGCTCAACGAGGTAGCCCATTCTATTTTCTACGCTCCCCAATACGCAGCCATCGAGCTGGGCTATTTTGAGGAGGAAGGCCTCGATCTGACCCTGGTCAACGGCGGCGGCGCCGACAAGGTCATGACCGCCCTGGTTTCCGGCGACGCCGACATCGGTTTCATGGGTTCCGAGGCCAGCATCTACACCTACGCAAACGGCTCCGAGGACTACGCTGTCAATTTCGCCCAGCTTACCCAGAGAGCCGGCAATTTCCTGGTGGCCCGCCAGCCCGACGACCAGTTCGACTGGTCGAAGCTGATCGGTCAAAAAGTACTTGGCGGTCGGGCAGGCGGCTGCCACGCGATTCTGTAAGTTTTCGTTCAAACGGTCCCCGGAGGTATTTCCGGCCGTTCCGGCAGCGCTATTTCACGGCCAGCAGTTCCGACAGCCGCTGCATATTCTTCCGCTTCAGCTCCATGGAGGGGTGAACGTACCGGTTCAGGGTAATGTTCACGTTCGCATGGCCCAGTAACTCGCTTAAGCTTTTCACATCAAAATCCATCTCCACGCACCGGGTCGCAAACGTATGACGGAGCACATGAAAATTGACCTGCTCCAGCCCGGCCTGCTTCAGGGTTCTCTTGAAATGCCGCTCCATGGTCCTGGGCTCCACATAGATGCCGGCCTGCCCCGTCAGCACATAGCCCTGTCTTCCTCTCCAGAAGGAAAACAGAATGTTGGCCAGCTCCCCGGGAATCGGGATCTTGCGGATCGAACTTCTGCTTTTGGGGGCCGTGATGATGATCTTGGTCTTCTGGCCCGCCGAGTCGCTGGTCTGGATCCTCTGCATGGTCTGGCGGACAAAAATGACCTGTTCCGCAAAAGAAATATCCTCCCATCGGAGCGCGCAGATCTCTCCAAGCCGCAGGCCGGCAAACATGCAGATCAGGATCCCCAGATTCCGGTCGTTGATGTTCGAATGAAGAAAACGATACAGCGTATCCTGCTCTTTTCTGGAGAGGATCTGCATTTCCTTCAATTCCCGCTTCACCGTGACGGAAGAAATATCGAACGGAAGCATTTCGCCGTAATTGCAGGCGTACCGGAACACATGGCGGATCACCGACATGGTGTCGGAAACCGTCTTCGCGGACAGCCCTTTTTGTTTCCTTCCGCCTGCGGAGAGCATACGGCTGCAGAATAATTCAATGACTTCCCTGTTGATCCGTTCCCACTCCACGTCCCCCAGCTCCGGGAGAATATAGGAATTCATCATGTTCCTGTATTTGATATAGGTGGACTCCCGGACCTGATGTTTGGTGACATCCAGCCATTTTTCCGCAAAATTCCGAAACAGGAGCCTGCCGGAATCGGCCGCCTGCTTTCGCGCCGACCCCTGCGTTCTGCCGGTTCCCGGCTTTTCGCTCAGAACGATCACCCTTGATTTTTTTACAATTAATTTCTGCTTCACCTCCTGATAAGTGTCCCCATACTCATACCCGTACCGATACCTGCCGTCCGCCTTCTTTTCGATGATGTACCGGCCCTCCCACCGGCCATCCTTCCTCAGATAGATATTTTCTCCCTTCCTTGACATTGCTGCCGACCTCCTTCTCGTTTGCGTGCTGACGGTCATCCCGACGGTTCCTTTTTCATCATGTCTCCAATGAACCGCCGATCCCAGCCATTCGTCCTGCTTCCTCCGGCAGCTGTCTGAAATTCCGGCGGATTTTCGGACAAACGCATTGGCAAACCGCCTTTCTTTTGTAAGAGCCTTCTGAAAAAAGGCGAAGCATGGCTTTGAGAGGCTGCCGCAAAATACGCTGTCTTACGACATCTTCTTTTTCGGGACCATAAAACAGACCCTTCAGCCGCAGGACAAAGCGCGTATGCTTTCGCCTTTCTATTATGTTAATTGCAAATTCTAAAATCTGTAAATAGTGGAATATGCAGAAAAGCACTCAAATAGACAGATTATTCATCCGGTTACACAAATAAAAGGAGTTCAGAAAAACCATCCGGTTATACCGATTCATGATTCCTGCACATAAACAATGCCAGCAGCACGGCCGCAAACGCGCCGCTGAGTTTTCCTCCCAGCATGGCCCCCAGAAGCTCCGGCTCGGCGCTGACCGCAAATCCCATATGGGCAGCCAGCAGGCTTACCGCGCTTACGGAAAAGGCCGCGTTTACCACCTTTCCCTTCTCATCCATCGCATGATAAAGGGAGATCATGGGAAACAGGCTTACCATGCTGATCAGAAGGCCGGTCATGCTTTCCGGCTCCATTCCCAGACGCCGTCCCAGGCGGGTAAACGGTTTTTTCAGCAGCCGCTGCAGGAATTCGGCGGCCGGCAGACTGCCCAGAAGCACGATGCCGATGGAAACCACAACCGCCATGGCGTCCTCCAGCGGCGTCATGCCCGGAATCAGGTTCCAGCCGCACATAGACTGCACCGCCGCCAGCACAAGACCCGCCGTGATCAGCACGCGCAGGCCCTCCGCGAACGCGCAGAACCCGCGGATCATTTTTTCGGGAATCTTCCACAGGCCAAGGAGCAGCAGAAATGCCAGCACAAGCACCGGCAGATTCTGATGGAGACAGGCAGCCGGCGAAAGCCCGGCCAGCATTCCGCCCGCGATCAGCCCCGCCGGCATTGTGACCAGACCGTACATGACGCCCCTGGCAAAAGAACGCTGCTCTTCTTTCCGAACCATTCCCATGCCGACCGGGATCGTAAAAACGATCGTGCAGCCGAAAATGGACGCTACCACGATGCCGGCATATTTCCCGATCAGCGGGTCCAGCGCCAGCTCTTCCGCCATCTGGTATCCGCCCATATCGATCGCCAGCACGCTGCCGAACATCGCGGGATCCACGCCGAGCCTGCGGTACAGCGGGATCACCGCGCTCCCCAGGACATCCGCAAGCACAGGCGACAGGCAGATGATGCCGGCCATAGACAAGGCGCTGGGGCCAAGCAGAGCAAACCCCTCCTCAAACCTGGCCCCATACCCGTATTTATTGTGCAGGATCCTGTCTATCCCTCCCAGGACCGCTCCCGCGGCCATGATCAGCATAAGTATCCGATTCATTGTTTCTCAGCCCTTTCGCATCGTGTCTTCGATCTCTTCTATGGTCCGCGGCGTAATGACCGAAAGATTCTCGCAGCCGTCCTCCGTCACGAGGCAGTTGTCCTCCAGCCGGAATCCGATTCCCCATGCCTCGTGATAAATGCCGATGTCTACGCAGAAAACCATGCCGGGGGCGATCGTCTCCGGCGTCTCCACCACATCATGCACATCAAAGCCTACGTGGTGCGCGCCGCCATGCCACATATAGGTCCCGATCTCTTCCGTACGCTTCAGCACGCCGGCCTCCTGAAGCATAAGCGCGTTGTAGCGCCGCGCCTCCCGGTCCACCTCGGCCATGGGCATGCCGGGTTTGATGATGCCGAACATATGGTTCGACGTCTTCAGCGCGCATTCGTACAGAAGCCTTTGCTTTTCATTGTAACGGCCGTTGCAGGGCCAGCCCCTGGACACGTCGTTCATCAGGTTGTCGTACCAGGCGCCCACATCGTTCAGCACCATGTCCCCGTCGTGGGCCTGCCCTTTGTAGGAATAATAATGGATGCAGAAATTATTTTTTCCTGCGGAAATGATCGAGGGGAACGCGGGACCCTGGGGCCCGTACTGTCCCAGCGTATAATCGAAGACTGCCTTATACTGATATTCGTACATGCCCGGGCGGGACGCTTTCATCATTGCGACGATCCCGTCTCTCGTGATCTTCTCCGCCTCCCTCATGGCCGCGATCTCGCAGGGCTGCTTGATCGTGCGCAGCCTGCGGATGATCGCGTTGGCATTTTCGATCCGCAGGAAGGGATAATCGCTGGCTGCCCTTTTGAGAAACCGATGGGCCGGACGGTCCCGGTCCTCCGGATGGGCGCGGTACAGATCCAGATAGAGGTTCTCATAGTTCCCTGAAACGGCCAGGCTGTGGAATTCCGCCGCAAAATCCCCGGAAAAGCCTACCTGGGCGATCCCGGAACATGCCGCTGCCTCCTCCGGCCTGATCCGCGCGCCCGTCCATCTCTCTTTCATGGGATCAGGCGGCAGGATATACACTTTCTCCCGCACCTGCCCCGCCGTATCTTTTCCGGCGACCAGGACGAACTCCTTGGCGTCCAGCCCCGTCAGATAAAGAAAATCCCTGTCCGTATAGAACGGGTACGCCTCGTCGTTGGTTTTGCAGACCTCTTCCCCCGAAAACAGGACCAGCAGGGAATGGTCTTTCATCTGTTCATACATCCGCGCCCGGTTTCCCTGGTAAAATTCTTTCTTCATAATTTTTACGCTCCCGAATCTTAATCGTATTTTGTCTGTATCCGGACCCTCGGCCGTACCGGCTGTCCGCCTGTATCCGAAGGCCCCGCAGCGGGCCGCCCCGCCGCCCAAAAGGCGCCTTCATGCCTTAATAAGGAAAGGCGCCCGGCCTTTGCTGCGGCGGCTGCGGACAGATCGTCATTTCCCGTTCTACGTAATGGAGATCCCGCGGGTCAGGTTCCCGAATAACGGCGGCTCCGCCTGGGATTCCGCGATGGGAAGCGCCGGCAGCTGTCTGCGCTCCGGCGTGACCGTAAGCTCTATGGTCTGACCGTCGCGGTAAACCGTAAGCGTCAGGCTCTCGCCGTCTTCCGTACTATACAGGGCGTCGCGCAAACCGCTGCTTCCGGTAATCATCACGCCGTTGACCCGCATGATCACGTCGTTGACCTGCAGGCCGGCCGCCTCGGCGGGGCTGCCCGATTCGACATTCTGCACGGCGGCCCCGAAGAGGCCGTAACGCCTGTATTCCATGCCAAGATCCAGCAGGGATACGCCGATATAGGGTTTTTCTACCGTACCGGTTTCTATGATGCTCGCAATGGCTTTCCGAACCGAGTTGATCGGAATCGCAAAGCCGATATTGTCGATCGAGGCCTCGCCCGAGGAACCGCTCCCGGAATACTTCGCATTGGTGATGCCGACAACCTGACCGTACATATTAAACAGCGCGCCGCCGGAATTGCCGGCATTGATGGCGCAGTCCGTCTGGATCAGGTTCATTGCGATATTATTGATCGTCACTTCCCGGTTAAGGGCGCTGACGATCCCGGAAGTGATCGAGAAAGTGAGCTCGCCCAGAGGATTCCCGATGGCGACCACGCCGTCTCCCACCTGCATCCCGTCCGAATCTCCCACAACGGCCGGCGTCAGTCCCTCGGCCTCGATCTTCAGTACGGCCAGATCCAGGCTGTCGTCGTAACCTATTAACCTGGCTTCATAAGAAGAATCATCATAGATTGTCACCTTGATGGCGCTGGCGTCCTCGACCACATGGTAGTTGGTGGCAATATAGCCGTCCTGCGTCAGGATAAACCCGGATCCCGACACGGCGCCCGTCGTCTGGTAGCCGAAATAATTCGTGGTCACGGACGTGGTAATACCGACCGTGGAGTTCACATTGGCCGCGTAGATCTCGGTCGCCGTCATCTGCCCCTCCGTACCGGCATAAGAAACGCTCATGGCCGCCGCGTTTCTCTGTTCCTGCGGCGCAGAGGCAAAATTCCCCGTCGTCGCCGCGTCTGCCTGTTTATCCGTAAAAGCGCCGCTGTAAAAGGCAAAACTTCCGGCCCCCGCAAAGCCGCCCAGAAGCGAGCAGCACAAGGCCAGCGCAACGATGCTTCCCGTGCCCATGCTCCGGCTCTTCTCCCGCCGGGTCCGCCGTGAAGCAAAACCGCCGTCTTCATGAAACTGTAAATTTCTAATCATGATAACACGCTCCTTTTTAATGAATTTCAGTTCTGTTCGGATCCGGAAAACCTGGGGCCGGCCGCCGGCACACTCCTGAAAATCCGCTGACCATTGCTGCCAAAAGCAACCGGATTCCAGCGCGCAGACGCCATGCGGGTCCGGCCGGTTCCCGTATCTTTCCGCTCCCTATCATACCACAAAAATGCGGACGATTCCAGTCATGTTGTTCGATTTCCGGATTTCTGTATTTCGATATTTCAGTATTTCTGTGTGACGGGGAAGAGGCGGGGCTTTCGTTTTATTTTTGCCGATGGGAATTGTATGCTAAGGTATCTTCCTGTTTTCGGCCGGATGCCGGCGAATTTCTTGGCTGGGGTTTTTGTTTTCAGCTGACTGCTGGCAAAATCCCCGGCCAGGGTTCTATTTTCGGCCGGCGGCCGGCTGACTTCCCGGCCAATTTTTCTATTCCCATCACTGTTTTTCCCGCAGCAGACCGTCTCCGTCTGCCGGCCGGCCGGCGCATTCTTTTTCATTTCCATGAGAATCGCTCTGCTCCGCCCGGTAATGCTCCGCTGCATACAGGTAATTCTGTTCGAATTTTTCCGCCGCTTCTCTGCTGATCCTCCGGAAAGGCAGCAGCATATCGAAAGCGTGCACGCCTGTCTCGTAAATATCCATACGTGCCTCGACGCCGGCGTCCCTCAGACGGTCTATATACGCCACCGTCTCACAGAAAAACGGCTCTCTCGTGCCTATAAATGTATAGGCAGGCGGAAGCCCTGTATAATCGGTCTGCCTCGCGGCGGCAGCGTAAGGCGGCACCTCTTTTCCCCGCAGTCGGCCCAGGTACGCGCTCCAGCCTTTATGATTCAGCCGCGTATTCCAGACCAACCCGTGATGATCGCAGGAAGACGGCGTGTCCCGGTCGTCCAGCATCGGATAGAGCGGCATCTGAAACGCGACGCGGACCTCTCCGCGGTCCCGCGCAAGCATACAAAGAGCGGCGGTCAGACCTCCTCCCGCACTCTCGCCGCCCACCATGATCCGGCTGCCGTCGATGCCAAGCTCATCCGCCCGATCCTTAAGATACAAAAGAGCGGCATAGCAGTCGTCCAGCGCGGCGGGATAAGGCGCTTCCCGGGCCAGCCGGTATTCCGGGACGGCCACGACCGCGCCGTATTTCCGGACGAGAGGCAGCGCCCGGGATATATAGATCATCCGCGCCATTCCCGTAATATAACCGCCTCCATGGATCCAGAGAACGCCCGGCGGGCGAACGGAACCTGCCGCCGCTTTCTGCCCCTCTCCCGCCAAAGAGCCTGACTTATGTTCCGAACTTTCCGGCGCTGCGCTGCGGCCGGGAACTGATGCCGGCCGGAACAAAAGCAATTCCATCTCACGTCCCGCAGACCGAATCTTCCGTCTCTCCGTCGTATAAGTTTTATGAAACAATCTGATCATTTTGCCTCCATCGGACATGTTTGTCCCCGCAAACTTTTTCGCTTTCTCCGCTCACACTCAGTCAGCCGCCCCTCCACGCCCTGTCAGCGGCCCCGAAGTTATTTTTTTCATAATCCGATTTTCGGAAACAAACAGGCGGCGGCCGCATAAAATCTCTGTAAACCAGCTGTAAGAGGCGGTTTATGAACAGACCATTAACCTGCTGCCTGTGGAAAGATCAGTTTTCCACCGAATCGGAATATGAAGAAGCCAAAAAACTGCTGCAGACGCTGGGATACCGCGTCGTAACCTATATACCTGCTTCAGAAGAAAAGGATATGGCGGATTATTTCCGGCTGCTGCTTAGGAACCGGATCGCGGAAGCGGAACCGTAACAGACGTTAAATCTGGTTCTGCCTGCCGCGGCAATTCCAAAGCCGGATTCATTTTCCCCAATCGCAGACCGGACAGGTTCTGACAATGGCCTTCTCTGAACAGCCTGTCCTCTCCGGGCAGTCCAAAGCCGGACGTGCAGTCCGCCGCAATCGGCCAGCCGATGGCCGGGCGCAAGGGAAACGCCGGTACATTCTCCCGCCTGCATATTCGAGGCCCGCGCCGTTTCAGGAGCGCCTCCTTATTTATTATGATAGTATTCTTTCAGCCCCGCTTTGTCAATTCTTTTCAGACAGCAGACAAGCCGCCCGCGCATACAATTTGTGTAAAACCGGTCTGAGGTGATTTATGAACAGACACACCGCCTGCTTTCCATTTCAGGCAGCCTGTTTTACAAAAGTCCGACGGCAGGGCAGAGGAATCCTGCCGGGGAGGGCCGCGCCATGAACGCCGGATACGTTCGCTTATCAAAAGACGACGACAAACGCGGCGACGCTTCCATTGAAAATCAAAAGCTCGTCATCCGCCAATACGCCGCGGAGCATCAGATCGTGATCGACCGCTGGTATGAAGACGACGGTATATCCGGCTATATTTTTGTTGAGGTAAGATAACGTAACCTTTTTTGCAGAGGGCGTTATCTTACCTCTTTTTGATGTAT
>CANQUA010000066.1 GCA_947626915.1 uncultured Lachnospiraceae bacterium | reverse complement strand
GCCTGGGCGCTGCAGACCGTATGGATCTGATCGCTTACGCGCAGCTGTCCTCCCGTCTGGGCGGCGGCATCGTGCTGATCATCGCTTCCTTCATCTTCTCCTTCATGCTGTAAGCTGCGTGAGTGTGAGAGTACGCTGCGGAATGCAGCGGCGTAGCGGAATGCTGCTGTAACTGTTGAGGGGATGGCGGCAGATACGGGAACTGCAAATGCAAAATGTTGATATGTTTGGGCACAGTTTCGCATTCGTGGAGCTGTGCCCAGATTATTTTCATGCGGGAAGTGTGTCGGCGGCACGCTTTCTGTATTCCGTCAGTATGCGGGAAGGGCGCCGGTGACGCCTTTCCTGTATTTCTGCTGTATTTCGCTGAATAAGATTTTCGGTGACAGAAGATGTAAACTGTGGTAAGATGTTCGTAAAGGAATGGCGCGGTGCCGGATATGAAGCAGAGTTTCCCTGATTCTGGAACGGGCATTGCGGAATAACCGGAAAACATACGAAAACTCAGAGAAAGGAGCTTCCATATGGTTGCTTATTTTAAACTTCAGAACAATCTGTTTATGGTGGGCGGCGGCCTGCTCGGTTTCCTGCTTGCTTTACTGAATTACGCGGGGCTCAGCGAGCGCGGTTCCTATGCCACGGTCTTTCTGATCGCGATGTATGTCTTTGCCGGCGTGATCGTCGGCCGCGTTGCCTCTTCCTTTTTCGCCAACCGCCGCGTGAAGGCCATGACGGCGCTTCTGTATCAGGAGGGGAAACCGGCAGAATTTCTGGAGAAATTTGAACCTTTGTCCGATAAAGTCCCGGATAATGTGGTGGAATATGTGGACGCGAAAAATAAAGTCGCCTATGCCTATGAGGCGCTGGGCGAGTTTGAGAAGGGACTGGCGGTGGTGGACGCGCTGAAGCCGGAAGAGCTGAAACTCCATTCCCTGGCGGGCACGTCCCTGACTGAGAACCAGCGGATGCGGTTCTACCTGCTTTCCGGGGAGATTGAGAAGGCGGAGGGGCAGCTGGAGCGGCTGAAAGAGCTGCAGGAAGAAGCCGAGGGCCGCGCCAATACCCTGGCGAAGAATCTGCAGGAATGCGTCAGGCTGGCCGGGAACTGGCTGAACTTTCTGAAAGGCGAAGAATATGATTCCGCCTACATCGAAGAAGAGATCCGGTATGCGGGCAACCGGATCCATAAAAGCGAGATGCAGCTCCTTCTGGCCCGGATGAACCATGCCGAAGGTCGGGAGGAACCGGCGCGGGCGCTGCTTCAGGAGGCGGCCGAAACCGGCGCGGGGCTGTACGCGGGAGCGGAAGCGACAAAGCTTCTGGAAGTGTGGAGCTGAAAAGGAGCTGCGCTGCCGTATATCCGGCTCAGTAATGGATCACGCTGCGTTCCCCGCGGATCTTTCGGATCACCGGCTCTGCTTCCGGGCTTTGGAAATACCGAAGCGTTGTTTCGGGGACGAGCCTTGAAAGCAGTTCCCAGTCGCCGTCTTTCACGGCCTGGCGGACGGTGGACGCGCTGATGGCGCTGCCGTCCTGCTGTTTCCGGGGGATGACGGTACATTCGATGCCGTTTTTCGGCAGGTTCTCGCACATGATGCGGTTGTAGATGCCGGTGACCTGGCTGGTCGGTTCCTCCCCCACATAGCGGCGGGTGATGCCGAGGGCCTGAGCGATCCGGGTAAAAACGGCCAGATCCAGCCTGGCGTGGCTTTCGTTGACGGCGGCTTCATCTTTTTGAAAATAGCTGGGGAACGTGGCGCTGCTGATGATATAGGGGCCGCTTTCGTGACAGATGACGTGGTTCAGGTGCGCGGTGCCGTCCAGGACCAGCTTCTTTCGGACGGCGAAGGGCACGAGACTGGCATCCTCGCTGACGATGAACAGGTGCAGAAGATCGTTTTCTGCCGCGGCCCGTTCCGCCAGATACTGATGGCCCAGGGTGAACGGGTTCGCGTTCATGACCAGGGCGGCGGTGCGGGGATGGGCCGAAAGTCTGCCGTCCGCGGTGTGTTCAGAAGCGCCGGCAGAGGCAGAGCCGGCAGCGGAGAAGCTGTCTTTCTCCAGTTTTTTTATGTAGTCTGCAAATCCCGTACGGCGGTTTTCCATAAAGACGATCTGCCCCGGGATACGGGCGATTTCATAGAAGCCCAGGCTGCTGAAAAATTTCGCCGATTCGCATTTCGTATAGAGGAACAGATGGGTATTGCCCCGGGCAAACTGTATTTCCGTCAGGTGGCCGACGATTTCATTCATCAGTCCCTCGCCCTGATGGGCGCTGCTGACCGCCATGCAGCGCAGCGTATTGCCGAAGCAGCTTCCGGTGGCGATCAGATGGTAATCATCGTCAAACATGCCGCAGGTATAATCCAGATTGGCGTCTTTTCGGATCCCCTCTGCGTGCAGAAGCGCGTCGAGCTGCCGCTGGGCTCGCTGGTCGGCGGGGAAAATGCGGGAAATAAGGTAGTCGGACATGGCGGAATCCTTTCTTTGGTCAGAGTTATGCTGCCCGGCGGCTGCCGCTTCCGGAATGGAACGGAGCGGGAAGCCCGGCTGAATCTGTATAAACTATACCATAAAGCGGAAGAAATGTAAATGCGGGGATCGGGGGCTGACGGGAGAAGCGGTCCTTTTTATCCGGCTGCGGACAGGGAAACGGGAAAACGACGGGAGGTCATCAGGATGGAGCGGAGCATGGAACTGCAGAATCTGGACGGCAGGTGTCAGACCGGTTATACCACATGGGGCTGCATCTGGCCCCGGGGCGAATGCGGCGGCAAGACGGCGTACCGGGTATATTCGGAGGACGGAAGCGAAACGCCGGTCCAGACCAGGGTCACGGCTTACTGGCCGGACGGCAGTGTGAAATGGACGGCTCACACGGCGGACGCGGCGCGGCTGACCAGGCGGATCCGGGTTACGGCGGAGAACCGGCAGGAAAAGGAAGCCTCTGCGGCTGTCCCGGATTCCGGGCGGAGGCAGGTCTGCGGTTCCGTTACCGTGCTGGAGGCCGGAGCGCTGAGGCTGGAATATGAAGCTTCCGGCAGCTGTCTGTTCCGCGCTCTGTATGTGAACGGCCGCCTGGCGCTAAAAAATGCCGCGCCGGTGCTGATCCTGGAGGAGCCGGCAGAGATCGGGGGCTGTCCGGCGAAGCTTCAGCGGGCCTATGAGGCCAGGATCGAGCGGGTGGAGGAAGAGGTATCCGGCCCTCTGTACACCGTGCTGTGTTTTCATGGGACCCATGAGGCGGCAGCGGCGGGCGGCGGCGTGCAGACCCGGATTCCGTTTGCGATCCGAATGAAAGTGGGGCTCGACAGCCGTCAGATCGAGTTTGTCCATACTTTTTTCTACGACGGGGATGAGGACCGGGATTTTTTGAAGGGCATCGGCGTTGCTTTTGAACTGCCGATGAAGGGGGAACTCTATAACCGGCATATCAAGCTGGAGACGGACCACGGCGTGTTCCATGAATCCTGCGCCCAGATGCTGGGCTGGCGCAGCCGGCTGCCGGAGGGGACCTATGAGCGGCAGATGAGCGGGGAGCGGCTGGTTCTGCAGGGTGCGGAACGGGAAGCGGCGGCTGAGATGCTTTCGGAAATGCCTCATTGGGACTGTTATGATTTTTTCCAGGACAGCGTCAGTCATTTCCGGATCCGCAAAAAGCTCCGGGACGAAAACTGCTGCTATTTGGAATGCCTGGACGGCTGCCGTACCGGAGGCGGCGCGTTTGTGGGCTCGGAGGCCGGCTCGGTGGGATTTGCGATCCGGGATTTCCGGCAGAAATATCCCTCCGGCTATACCTTTTCGGGGCTGACCCGGGATACGGCCCGGGCGACGGTCTGGCTGTGGCCGCCGCAGGCTGAGGCCATGGACTTCCGGCATTACGCCAACCGCGGCTACAACAAGGTCTGCTATGAGGGTTTTGATTTTAAAGGGGCGGATCCGGACGGCATTGCCTGTACCAGCGAGTTTGCGTTGTGTCTGAGAGAGGAAATGATTCCGGAAGACGGGGAGCTGGCCGTCTGGTCGTCGTCGGTCGGCCGCCCGGCCCAGTATGTGGGGAAGCCGGAATATTATCACGCGCTTCACGCCTTTGGGCGCTGGTCCCTGCCGGAATACGATACGGAGCTGAAGCGATGGCTGGAGGATCAGCTGGCAGAGGCCGCGGCATTTTATGAACGGGAAATCGAACAGCGCGGCTGGTATGGGATGTTTGACTACGGGGATTTCATGCACTCCTACGACCGGACCCGCCATGTGTGGAAATACGATATGGGCGGCTACGCCTGGGACAATACGGAGCTGGTCCCGACGCTCTGGCTGTGGTACTATTTCCTGCGGACCGGAAGAGAGGACATCTTCACGCTGGCGGAGAAGCTGTCCCGCCATACTTCCGAGGTGGACGTTTACCATTTCGGCAAATATCAGGGCCTGGGCTCCCGCCACAATGTACGGCACTGGGGCTGTCCCTGCAAGGAGGCCAGAATCGCCATGGCCGGCCATCACAGGGTATATTATTATCTGACCGGAGACTGCCGGATGGGAGAGATTTTTGAGGAGATGAAGGATTCGGAGCTGGCGTTTCTGGAAAAGGATCCGCTGGAAACCTTTTATGATCCTGCGGAAATGACGTATCCCTCCCACGCCAGGAGCGGCCCTGACTGGTCCAGCCTCTGTTCCGACTGGATGACCCGATGGGAGAGGTTTCATGACGAGGCTTATAAGCAGAAGATCCTGACGGGGCTGGAGGATATCAAAAAAGCGCCTCTGAAGCTGATTTCCGGCCCGGATTTTGAGTTTGATCCCGTGACCCTGCATCTGCGCTACATCGGCGAGCAGGCCGCGGGCGGGACTCACCTGCAGATCTGCATGGGAGCGGCGGAAATCTGGCTGGAACTGGCGGAATGGCTGGACGATAAGGAGTTTGCGGAGATGCTGGCGGAATACGGGCGGTTCTACTTTCTGCCGAGGGAAAAGCAGCTGGAGGAATCCGGCGGCGTCATAGGGGACCGCAGGTTTACGTTTCCGTTCATGGCGGCGGCCGTGGGCGCCTACAGCGCCTGGTACCGGCAGGACCGTCAGCTGGCCGCGGCGGTCTGGTCCGTGCTTCTGGGGGCGCTTTTGACGGAACAGAGCCGGGAAGGGTTTGCGGCGGCTGAGGTGGAAAATGCGGGGAACCGTGCAAAACTGTCGGAGATTCCCTGGATCTCCACGAATTTTGCGGCCCAGTGGTGTTTAAATACGATTGTGGCCCTGGAATGGATTGGCCGGCAGCTGCCCGAGACGATCGAGGAGGGAGCGGAGCTGGCAGGCGGGAACGGAGAAAGCGGTTTCCGGCAGGCCTGATCCGGATGCGGGCGAGGAGCGCACGGAAAAAGAGTGAGAATGTTTCTCTGAATCATCATGCGGGGGCGAGGAGCGCACGGTAAAAGATTATCATGCGGGAGGAGCGCACGGTAAAAGAGCGAGAATCTTTCTCTGAATTATCATGCGGGACCGGCGCTTCGCAGGGCCGGGAAACTGCCGGACGCCGGAGCCCTGGGCGGCGCTGTGACAGAAGGGACCGGGATATTTCTGCAGAAGAATGGAATGGACGGTGATACGGATGATTTTTTTTAAAAAAAGAAAAAGAAAGCGGGCAGAGCTCCGTCAGGCGCTGTTTTCCGATCTGGACAGGTATATCAAACTCCATTTGAATCCCCTGACCCAGCCGGAGCTTCCGCAGAGGGCCGGACAAACGGCGGATCCTTCGCCGGCTCCGCAGGGACAAACGGAAGAAAAGACAGCGGCCGAGGCGTTTTTTGACGTGCTGCTTTCGGGCGCGGGGAACAGCGGGCCCCAGGATACCGCGGAAAAAACGGCGTTTCCCGATGCTTCGCCGATCGTTCCGAAAGCAGGAAGGGACTCTGATCAGATGCCCGGGTACGGCGGCGTATCCGTACTGCGTTCCGGGCAGACTGACGCGGCGAAACCGAATTTTGCGCCTGAGAGGAGCATGGGGCCTCTGCCGGGAGCCGGCGCGGCGCCGATGGCCGCCCCGCTGCGGCAGATGCAGGCGGTCTCTCAGCCGAGGAAGCTGGAGGATCTGTTTGACCAGATGGATGAGACCTTCTCCCAGATGCTTCTGCGCCTGATCGACGAGCGGGGACTGAAGGATTCGGTTGTTTACCGCCGCGCCAACGTGGACCGCCGTCTGTTTTCCAAGATCCGCAACGACATTCATTACAATCCGACGAAAAAGACGGTGCTTGCGTTTGCGGTCGCGCTGCGGCTGTCCCTGGATGAAACCAAGGACCTGCTGCGGAAAGCGGGGTACGCGTTATCCAACAGCTCCCGTTTCGACGTGATTGTAACGTATTTTTTTGAAAATCAGAGATATGATCTCTTTGAAATCAACGAGGCGCTCCAGTATTACCGGCAGCCGCTTTTGGTGGAATAGTGGCCCCGTCCCGCTTCTGCACGGACCGGGACGGAACCTGTGATGGTTCGGGAGGGAATCGGTTTGCGCTATATTGTATCGGATATTCATGGCTGTTATGAGGAATACAGAAAGCTGCTGGAGCTCATTCATTTTTCCGATCAGGATCTGCTCTATGTGCTGGGGGACTGCGCGGACCGCGGACCGGAGCCGATCCGGGTCCTTCAGGATATGATGATGCGGCCGAACGTCATTTTCCTCATCGGAAATCACGATTATATGATGCTGAAGGTTCTGAAGCGGCTTTCCGTGACCATCGACGAGACGAACTGGTCGGATTACCTGACGGCGGAGGATATGCTGGATTACACCTACTGGATGCGGGACGGAGGAGAAACGACGTCGCGGCAGTATTCCGGGCTTCCTCATGAGGAACAGCAGGAGCTGCTGGAATATCTGGAGGAGGGCCTGCTTTACGATACCATTTCGTGGAAAGGGAGGACCTATGTGCTGGCCCACGCCGGGATCCATGGTTTTTCCGAAAGAAAGCCGCTGGAGGAATATGATTTTACGGATTTCCTTTTCTATCCGGCAGATTACGGTCGGAGGTATTTTCGGGAGCCGGGGCATTTCCTCGTGACCGGGCATATGCCGACGATGCACATCCGGCCGGACAAACAGCCGCTGATTTACGAAGGAAACGGCCATATTGCGCTGGACTGCGGCTGCGTCTTCGGCGGGAATCTGGCGGCCTACTGCGTAGAGACCGGCGAGGCGTTTTACGTGGAAGGCCGGAAGCGGCGGTAGGCGTTTGCCGCCTGGGAACGGTTAGTCCGGCAGGGATTGCGGGATTTCCTGAATATGAATTTGGCAGGAGCGGGGCGCTTCAGGAAAATTTGCGATCAGGAGAATCGCGGGGATGTGGTCCGATGAGTTCAGCCGGTCTATCTGACCCGCCGCGACCGTATTATTAGGAGGAGAAGATTTATGTGGCAATATACGAAGAAAAACGGCAGAGCCGTAGTTTGTTTCGGCCTGTCTAATTTGCTTGCCGCCATTTCATCCGTTCTTCTGGCGTATTTGCTGGGAGCGTTCACGGATGCGGCCATGGGCGGTTTCCGGATCAGCTTTCTGACCCTGGCGGTCATCACTCTGCTGTATATCTTTCTGGATACGTTTTTAAATTTTCTTATGGACTATACGAAGGAGCGGGCCATTCATCAGATCGGCCGGTCGCTGCGCTCGGACGTGATCAGGCGAGCGGCTTTCCAATGAGGAAAAACGGCAGAATGAGGACAGTTACTATCTGTCGCTGATCGATCATGATATCCCTGCGATAGAAGAGGACTATTTCGGATCGCTGGGCGCTGTCTATTTTCAGATCTGCTGCTTTGGCATTGCGATATTTTCTGCCGTAAGGATTCAGCCGGTCATGACGGTCATGATGCTTTTGATCAGCGTCATTCCGGTGGTATTTCCGAAATTATCGGAAAAACCGCTGCAGAAAGCGAAAACAGAAGAACACGAAGCCAAAAAGACCTATCTGCAGATCGTGACGCAAATATTGAACGGATATTCTTTTTTGAAAGTCTTTAACAGTTTTTCCGGGATCAATCAGAAATACGATCATGAGAACGAGCAGCTGCTCCAAAAGAAAAATCAGTTCAGCAAAATGAATGCGGTTCTCTACGCGGGGGCGTTCGGCGCCGGGAATCTGGTGTTTTTATGCACATGGGTCATCGGCATTTTCTTTGTCATAAAGCAATATATAACCTTGCCGGAACTCATCGTATTCTCCCAGCTTATGACGTTTGTCGCGGGGCCGATCCAGATCATCAGCGAACGGTATACCGCCGTGTGCAAAAAGATAACGGCGTTCCTGGAAAATACCGCGGTAGAAGAGACTTGCTGGGGAGAAAAGGAACTGGCCGGTGTGAATGAAATCACACTGCGGGATGTTTCCGTCCGAACCAGGGAAAAGACGGTGCTGTGCGATGTGAATCTGACCTTTCGGAAAGGAGACCGGATCGCGGTTCTTGGAGAAAGCGGTTCAGGGAAATCCACATTGATCCGATATCTCGCCGCCCTGACAGGCGGCAGCGGCGCATACCGGATCAATGGTCTCCCGATTCATTCGTATACTTATCAGGACTTCCGGGAGAATATTTCGCTGCTGGAGCAGAGGTCCTTTGTGTTTGATGCGACGATCCGGGACAACCTGACGATGTTTGACAGCCGGTATACGGATTCGGAAACACTCACGGAGATTTTATCGGATGTGGGGCTGGGGCAATGGTACGGCAGGCAAAAGGACCTGCTGGACACGCGGATCGGTACGGAGGAGACGGGAATGTCCGGCGGGGAAGAGCGGCGTCTGAACCTGGGCCGCGCCTTCGTGAGAAACGCCGGCGTTTTGATCCTGGACGAGCCTACGACGGGCCTGGACATGGAAACAAGACGCTTTGTTGAGAAGAAGATCGGGGATATGCAGTGCGGCATTCTGATTGCGGCTATTCATGAGTACTCCCCGGAGTTTCTGAAAACCTTTAACCGGGTGTTCCTCGTAAAAGACGGCGAGGTTTCTGAAAAAACCGCGGAATAAGGCGCCTGCCGGGGTCTGTCCTTTTGGTTTTTAAAATGTCGCTTCCCATGCGACCAAATCCTCCTTTCCTTCTGCTATACTGGGATCATCGAAAGAAAACAAGGAAAACAGGAAGAGAAAGGAGATTTTACAATGAAAAAAGGATTAACGGAGCTGGTATTCATTCTGGATCGGAGCGGTTCCATGCACGGGCTGGAACATGACACCATCGGCGGGTTCAACAGTATGCTGGAGAAGCAGAAGAAGCAGGCGGTGGAAGAGGCGGGACAGGTCGAGGTCACGACGGTGCTTTTTGACGACAAGTACGAGCGGATCCATGACCGCTTTCCGATCGACGCCGTGAAGCCTCTGACCGGGAAGGAATACTATGTGCGGGGCTGCACGGCGCTTCTGGACGCGGTCGGCAGGACCATCGACCATCTGAAGAACGTTCAGGACCATCTGCCGGAGGACTATCGGGCGGAGAAGGTGATCTTCGTTATCACGACCGACGGACTGGAAAATTCCAGCCGCGAATACAGTTATGCCAGACTGAAGCAGATGATCGGGCAGCAGAAAGAGCTGGGCTGGGATTTCATATTTTTGGGTGCGAACATCGACGCGGTGGCGGAAGCGGGAAAATTCGGCATCGGCGCGGACCGGGCCGTGGAATTTGTAAACGACAGCGAGGGAGTAGCGCTGAACTACAAGGTCGTGAGCGAAACGATCAGCCAGATGCGCATGGCTCCGAGCTGCGCTTCGGTAGGTTCCTCCTGGAAGTCGGAGATTGAAGAAAACGTGGCGGAGCGGCAGCGCAGGGCGGGAACCCAGCCGGAAAAGGCCGGGAAAAACCAGCCGGAGAAGGACGAAAGGGTTCCGGACGGGAAAAACCAGGCGGAGACAGAGAGGCCGAAGCGGAGGTGGCTCTGGAAAAAGCTGTGACGCGTTATATCTCCTATTCCTATTCGATATGCCTGCGCCGGCCAAAGTTTCCCTAAAAAAACATTGACATCCCTGTCATTTTGCAAGATAATTGAGACAAAATTTACTGGCCGGACGCCAGTATGGAAAGGAAGCGTTTAGGATGGAGAACATCAGAATTGAAAGAACCACATGCCCGAAGGAAAAACCAGGCAAGGATAATCCGCTGGTCTTCGGTACGATCTTTACGGATCATATGTTTGAAATGGACTACGAGGAAGGCAAGGGCTGGCATGATCCCAGAGTTGTCCCTTATCATAAATTAGAGCTGGAACCGTCCTGCATGGTATTCCATTACGGCCAGGAGATGTTTGAGGGGCTGAAGGCCTATAAGACCGGCGACGGCCGGATCCTTTTGTTCCGCCCGGACAAAAACGCCCAGCGCGCCAACCGCAGCAACAAGAGGCTCTGCATCCCGCCGATTCCGGAGGATCTGTTTGTAGAGAGCATTAAGACCGTAGTCGGAGTGGACCGTGACTGGATTCCCACGAAGCCGGGCACTTCCCTTTATATCCGCCCCTTTGTGATCGCGACGGATCCGTTCCTGGGAGTTCGTCCGTCCCATACCTACAAATTCATGGTCATCCTGTCTCCGGTGGGCGCTTACTATGAGAGCGGCCTGGATCCGGTGAAGATCTGGATCGAGGATGAATATGTCCGCGCCGTCAAGGGCGGCATCGGCGAGGCCAAGACCGGCGGCAACTATGCGGCGTCTCTGGCGTCCCAGGTCAAGGCCCACGACGAGGGCTATGCCCAGGTGCTCTGGCTGGACGGCGTGCACCGCAAATATATCGAGGAAGTGGGCTCGATGAACATCTTCTTCAAGATCAACGGCACGGTGGTCACGCCCATGCTGAACGGCAGCATCCTGCCCGGCGTCACGAGAGATTCCGTGCTGGCGCTCTGCCGGCAGTGGGGGATTCCGACAGAAGAAAAGCGGATCTCCGTGGATGAGATCGTGGATGCGGCCCGCACCGGCGCGATGGAAGAGTGCTTCGGCACCGGTACCGCAGCGGTCATTTCCCCGGTCGGGGAGCTGCGCTACGAGCAGGAGCTGATGCCCATCGGCGGCGGGAAGATCGGCGAAGTGACCCAGAGGCTCTATGACACGATCACCGGCATCCAGCTGGGGCAGATCGAAGGCCCCGAAGGCTGGAGCGTGGAGGTCAAATAATCCGCAGAGAATGCTGCAAAAAGACTGCCTGCTATTTAGCGGGAGAAAGCACGGATGATTCCTGTTTTCTCCCGCTGTTTTTAACTGTTTATATGGCCCATTTCTATGCAAACCATAGTTTGCGGCTGCCCCTTTTCTGCCTTTCTGTTTTTCAGTCTGCGGAGTTTCCGGCGAGGCTGCCGCTTTAAGCACAAATACGTTCCGGTGCGGTTTGCGCCGTCAGACCGGACGGCTTCCGGACATATGCCGAAACCGCACCGATCCGCGGTTTTCGGCCGCGGGCGTCACACGACGGCCAGAAGCACCGGCACCGTGAAGACGCAGAGGATCGTGGTCAGGATGATCGCCGCGCTGCATACGGAACCGTCTATGCCCTCCTGGGTCGCCA
This sequence comes from uncultured Lachnospiraceae bacterium, assembly GCA_947626915.1. GTDB lineage: Bacteria > Bacillota > Clostridia > Lachnospirales > Lachnospiraceae > UBA3402. The sequence continues at coordinate 5,340 of CANQUA010000066.1, read as the reverse complement.
GGATCAGGGGCATATTGCCGGCAGGCATCCCGAACATGATCATGCAGACCGGGATCAGATCGGCGCTCGGAGCGGCCAGACGCAGGAGCGGAAGCATGATAAGCGGCAGAATGAGCAGTTTGACGGCCGAAAACAGATAGAGCCTGGTTTGCCGGAACACCTTCTGCAGGTCGGAATGGGCCAGAGAGAAGCCGGTGGACACCAGCGCCATGGGGGAGGCCACATTGCCCAGGTAGGTGAAGGAGGTTTTGAGAAAACCGGGCACTTCGATATTGAACATCACGATCCCCATGGCCAGGAGGCCGCAGATCGTCCCGGGATTGATCATGGCTTTCAGGGAAGACAGGGAAAAGCGGCCCTTCATCAGCGTGATCCCGTAGGTATAGAAGACCAGCGTGTAGACCAGCATGAATTCCGTCACGTAGACGACGTATTTCGCGCCGAGGATGCTGCTGACAACCGGGATCCCGATAAAGCCTACATTGGAGAAAACGAACATCATCTGGAACAATTTCCTCTGCTGCAGCTCGCGGCCGAAAAACGGCGACAGGATCCGCCCGGCCACGATGAAGAACGCGAACATCCCCACGGCGATCATTCCGCCGGATGCCAGGGAGTCCTGGGAGACCTGCCCGACCGAGTTGATGGCGCTGGCCAGGCTCAGCAGAGGGTTGAAGACCCGGACGATCATCGTGGACATCCGGCTGTTGGTGTGTTCGTCCATCATATTGGTTTTGGTCATATAGTATCCGGCGCCGATCATGATAAGCAGCGCCAGCATCTGCATAAAAACTGTAAGAACCGTCATAATTTCTACCTCGTTTCTGTAATCGAAAAGGAAAAAACGGACCGGCCGCCCCGGTCCGCGCCGCCATTCATTATAATGCTTTCTCCCCGTATTGACAAGTGACAACTCCGCGGATTTTCACAAAAAATTCACAGGCATTCACAAATTGGTCACACATTTTTTGCCGGCCGGATGGTATGATAAACGGCATAGGAGGTGACGAAAACGGATGAATTACCGACATGAATGGAAGCATGAGATCAATGTTTCCGACCGGATCGCCCTGCGTCAGCGGCTTGGAGCCGTTGCGAAGCCGGATCCCCACGGGACGGGAGGCAGATACCGGGTGAGGAGTCTGTATTTTGACAATCTGGAGGATAAGGCCCTGCGGGAGAAGCTGGACGGCACAGACCGCAGGGAAAAGTTCCGGCTGCGTTATTACGACGGCGACCTGTCCCTGATTCAGCTGGAAAAAAAGAGCAAGCAAAACGGCCTGGGCAGCAAGGAGAGCGTTCCGCTGACCGTAAGGCAGACGTACGCGCTGCTGCAGGGAGACGTAAGCTGGATGCTGCAGACCGGGACGCCGCTGATTCAGGAACTGTACGGAAAGATGCGTTCCCAGGGGCTCAGGCCGAGAACCATTGTGGATTACGTGCGGGAGGCTTATGTTTACGGACCCGGCCATGTGCGTGTCACGATCGATTATGAGATCCGCACCGGGCTGAACTGCACGGATTTCCTGAATCCGGACTGCGTGACCATACCGGCCCATGACGCGCCGATCATCCTGGAGGTAAAATGGGACGAATTCCTGCCGTCGGTGATCCGGGACGCGGTGCAGCTGGACGGGCGGCACACGGCGGCGTTTTCCAAATACGCGGCGTGCCGGATGTACGGATGAGGAAGAACGCCAGGCGGAGTTTAGATCTGCCAATGAGTCGCGGCCGCTGCACATTTACAGGCGGGATCCCGGCTCAGGGTGAACGCTGGCGGCTTGTTGTGAATGAAGCGCAGCTGCCGCACTTTCCCCCCGGCCGATCCGGATCGATCATATATATTTAGAAAGAAAAAGGAGAACATTTTTATGACATTCAACGACATTTTTAAATCCAGTTTCCTGGAAAATATCACGGGCGTCAGCCTTCCGGACATGATTCTGGCGTTGGCGCTGGCCTTTTGCATCGGGCTTTTCATCTTCATGGTCTATAAAAAGACGTTCATCGGCGTCATGTATTCTTCCAGCTTCGGCGTGACGCTGATCGCGCTGACGATGATCACCACGGTCGTGATCCTGGCCGTGACCACCAATGTGGTCCTGTCTCTGGGCATGGTCGGCGCTCTGTCGATCGTGCGTTTCCGCACCGCCATCAAGGAGCCGCTGGACATCGCGTTCCTGTTCTGGTCGATCGCGGCCGGGATCGTGCTGGCGGCGGGGCTGCTGCCGCTGGCGGTCATCGGAAGCGTCGTCATCGGACTGGTGCTGATTGTGTTCGTCAATCACAAATCCCACACGGTCCCTTATATCGTGGTGCTGCAGTGTGCGGGCCATGACAGCGAGAAGCGGGCGAAAGCGTACCTGGATTCCCAGGTGGAGAAATGCGCCGTCAAAAGCAAGAGCGCCCAGAAGAACCTCGTGGAACTGAACCTGGAGATCCGCCTGAAAGACGACAACACGGATTTTGTCAACGCGCTGGCGGAGATCCCCGGGGTGCAGAGCGCGGTGCTGGTCAGCTATAACGGGGATTATATGAGCTAAAGGAGGTCCCTTATGTCAACAAGCAGACATATGGATAAGATCTGTCTTGCCGCTGTCGCCGCCGCCCTGATCATTGTCGCGGTGCTTTTGGGGACCGCGGGGTCCGGCTCTGCGGCAGCGGTCAGGACCATGGGCTATGAGGAACGCCTTTTCGACCCATCCAGGGTACATACGGTGGATATCGTAATGAACGATTGGGAGGGGTTCATTGAGAACTGCGAGAATGAGGAATACGCCCAGTGCAGCGTGGCGATCGACGGGGAGAAATTCGCGAACGCGGCGATCCGCGCCAAAGGGAACACCTCTTTAAGTACCGTCTCTTCGATGAACAGCGACCGCTACAGCTTTAAGATCGAGTTCGACCACTACGATAAGACCAGGACCTGGCACGGGCTGGATAAGCTGAGCCTGAACAACCTGATCCAGGACGCGACGTTCATGAAAGATTATCTGACCTACCGGATGATGGGAGCGTTCGGGGCGGCGTCGCCTCTGTGCAGCTTCGCCTTTATCACGGTCAACGGGCAGGACTGGGGACTTTATCTGGCGGTGGAGAGCATCGAGGAAAGCTTCCTGGAGAGAAATTACGGTTCGGATTATGGGGAGCTTTATAAGCCGGACAGCTTGAGTTTCGGCGGCGGCCGGGGAAACGGCAGGGGCTTTGATATGGATGATTTCCTGGACGGACTGGAGAACGGAGAAGCGGAGGCGCAGCCGGAGAATCTGGGGCAGCCGGAGAATTTTGGGCTGCCGGATGGTTCGGAGTGGCCTGGGGGTTTTGTGATGCCGGATGCTTCGGGGGTACCGGGGAATGTTATGCCCTCGAACGGAACGAGCAGGTCCGGCCAGGTTCCGCCAACGGAGGCTGAAAACTTCGGAAACGGTCAGGCCCTGCCGGAGAACGCCCAGGGAGCGGAAACTGGACGAGGCGATGCGGCGGATCCGCCGGACGCGGCAGATCCGGGAACTATGCCAGGCGGCAGAGCGGCGATACCGGGCGGCAGAGGAGCGATGATGCCCGGCGGGAACGGTTTTGGCGGCGGTCGGGGAAGGTTTACGCTTCCGGACGGCGCCGGTGCAGAAAACGGCGGAGGCTTCGCGGACCGCGGCGGTTTCGGCGGCGGTATGGGCATGGGCAGCGCAGACGTCCGGCTGCAGTATATCGACGACGATCCGGACAGCTACGCCAATATCTTTGACAACGCCAAAACGGACGTCACGGACGCGGATAAGAACCGCCTGATCCGCTCGCTGAAGCTGCTTTCCGAGGGCGGGGAGTCTGCCGCACAGGCGGTGGATACGGACGCGGTGCTGCGGTATTTTACAGTACACAATTTCGTGGTCAACGGCGACAGCTACACCGGCAATATGATCCACAATTATTATCTGTACGAAAAGGACGGCCGCCTTTCCATGCTGCCCTGGGACTATAACCTGGCGTTCGGGTCGTTTCAGGGCAACAGTGCGGCGAGCGCGGTCAACGATCCCATCGATACGCCCCTGTCCGTCACCGGGAGCGGGGACAGGCCGATGATCGACTGGATCTTCGCGGATGCGGACTATACGGAGCAGTACCATCAGTATCTGGCGGATTTTCTGGATACGGTAGATGTTACCGCAATGATCGACGAGGCGGCGGAGCTGATCGCGCCCTATGTGGAGAAAGATCCCACGAAATTCTTTACGTATGAGGAATTTGAGGCGGGGACCGCCGCCCTGCGGCAGTTCTGCCTGCTGCGGGCGGAGAGCGTGCGGGGGCAGCTGGACGGAACGATCCCGTCGACCTCGGCCGGACAGTCCGCGGATGGGGCGGCGCTCGTGGATACCTCCGGTCTGGACCTGTCGGCTATGGGCTCCATGGGCGGCGGCATGGACCGCGGGATGAAAGATGATATGTGGCAGAAAGGAGGCTTTCGTCAGGTCCCGGGAATGACGCCGGGGCAGACGGAGACGCCGGACGCAGACGCCGCGCCGTCGTCAGGGAAAGCAGCGCCAGCGGATCCGGCAGGGGAAGCAGTGTCAGAGGATCCGGCAGGGGAAGCAGCGTCAGAGGAACTGTTAGGGAAAGCAGCGCCAGCGGATCCGGCAGGGGAAGCAGTGTCAGAGGATCCGGCAGGGGAAGCAGCGGCAGAGGAACTGTTAGGGAAAGCAGCGCCAGCGGATCCGGCAGGGGAAGCAGTGTCAGAGGATCCGGCAGGGGAAGCAGCGTCAGAGGATCCGTCAGGGGAAGCAGCGCCAGAGAATCCGGCAGGGATGCAGCCGCCCGGGATGGGAGCACGGCCGGAAGAGTGGGGGCAGTTTTCCGCGCAGACAGCGGGGGCCGGAGACGCAGCATTTCCGATCGGACTCTCCGCGCTCGTGATGGCGGCCGGTCTGGCAGCCGTGTTCCTTTATCGGAAACGGGCATGAAAGATACCTGCCGGTTTTGGGAATAAAACTTAAAAATAGAGACTGTCTCAAAATAGAAAGATGTAAAAACGCCTGATATTCAGCGGGGGAAAGCACGAATGATTCATGGTTTCCCCCGCTGTTTTTAACGTTTCATATGGCCGATTTCTACATGATATGCATAATCCAACTGTATTAGGTCTTTCGTGACGGAGTTTTTATTGCTCCTGCAGCGTTTGAAACTCGGGGCAGTCAAAGACATACTCGGTTTGCACGGGTTCGCCCTGGGCAAGTGTCAGAGCCTTAAAAGACCCCCGCTGAAAATATCCAACACATAGGCATACGGAAATACGCCGTTTTCTTTTTGTGACATATATTTTTCCTCCGTTTCTTTATGACATGACGTATC
>CANQUA010000065.1 GCA_947626915.1 uncultured Lachnospiraceae bacterium | reverse complement strand
CTGCTGGGGCCGTTCGTGGGTCTGACGCTGGGCTTTGACGCCATCAACAGCGAGCGGTCGGAGGGAACGCTGAACCGTCTGATCTCCCAGCCCATCTACCGGGACGCGGTGATCAACGGCAAGTTTCTGGCGGGGGCCACGATCATACTGGTCATGGTATTTTCCATGGGACTGTTCATCGCCGGCGTGGGCATTCTGGCGACCGGGATCCCTCCCTCTTCGGAAGAAGTGGGAAGGGCGCTTGTGTTCCTGGTCTTTACGGCGGTTTATATTTGCTTCTGGCTGGCGCTGTCGATCCTGTTTTCCGTGCTGTGCCGTCACGCGGCGACGTCGGCGATGCTGGGGATCGGACTATGGATCTTCTTTGCGCTGTTTATGAGCCTGGTGGCTTCGATCGCGGCGGGCGCGCTGTTCCCCATCGACGGAGATATGGTTACAGTGGGACAGGTGCTGGACAATTATGAGTGCCAGATGGCGATCAACCGCCTGTCTCCGTACTATCTGTATAGCGAGGCTGTGTCCACGATCATGGATCCCAGCGTCCGGACGACCAATCTGGTTCTGCCGCAGCAGCTTTCGGGCGCGATCACGGGATATCTTTCCCTGGGACAGAGCGTGCTTCTGGTCTGGCCCCATATGACGGGACTTCTGGCGGCGACGGCATTGATCTTTGCGGGTTCCTACATCGGATTCATGCGCAAAGAGGTGCGGAGCCGGTAATAAAAGCTGAGAAAGGGGGCGGACAGGATGCGGGTTCTGGTGATCGGACAGGATGAAGAGACGGCGGAATACGTGGGCGAGGCATTGCGGCAGATCTGGTGCACGGTGGATTTCTGCGGCGATGACGGACAGGGACTCTGCGGCCTGGAGACGGTGGATTACGACGCCGTGATCCTGGGCGATGACGGACCGGAGCTGGACAGCATGTCGCTGCTTCGGAAAGCCAGGGCGCACGGCTGTCAGCTCCCGATCATAAAGCTGTTTTCGGAAAAACAGCCGGCAGGAACGGAACCGCGGACCAGAGGCCGGGCCGAAGAGCGGATCCAGGCGCTGGAGGAGGGCGCGGATTATTGTCTGATGCTGCCGTGCGACGAGAGGGAGCTTCTGGCTGTATTGAAGTGTGTCCTCCGCCGCAGGGGAGAACTGCTGCCGGACCGGCTGTCAGTGGGAGATCTGACGCTGGATCAGGTCGCTTTCATGATGGCGGGGCCGGGAGGCGCGCTGCAGCTGGGCAGGCGGGAATTCGACGTGCTGCGGATCCTGATGGTCAACCGGGAGCGGGTTGTTTCGAAAGAAAGCCTGCTGGAGAAAGTCTGGGCGGAGAATCCGGAAGCGGTGGAGAATAATGTGGAAGTATACATTTCATTTTTGCGGAAGAAACTGGAGACGCTGGGCGTTCATGTGAGAATCGTGACGATGCGGCGTCTGGGTTACAAGCTGACGGGGGAACCTGCAGAGCGGCCCGCGGACGATGCGGGCGCAGAGTGACGTCCGCGAAAATGGCAGAGAAGATTTCGTAAAAAACGGCGGGACGATCGGAAGCGGCAGATGCTTCGCTTCCGGTTCTCCGGCCGTTTTTGCTTTTTGGCCGCGCCGGGGCGGAGTTTCGGAAGAGCGGGGCGGCGTCCTTATTTCGCGTAGACCAGGACTTCCGCGATGAATTTTTCCAGCAGAGAGAGCTGCGCGGGGGTAAGCTGTTCGAGCTGCCGGACGATCCGGCCGACGGTTTCCCGGGTATCGGGGGCCGGATCGGGAGAAATCGGGACGATATCCTCGATGCCGACGTGCAGGATATGGCAGAGCCGGATGATCTTTTCCAGCGTGAAGTTCCGTTCGCCCCGTTCCAGCTGGGAATAATACTGGGTGTCCAGCTCCAGCAGGGCGGAAAGCTCTTCCTGTGTCATATGATTGAGAAGACGGTATTTTTTTATATTCTGCGCAATGGAGCCAGGGGGTTGATGTCTCACAGGAAGCACTCCTTTCAGCGGTTCTCTGTTTGTCTGAATATCAGGATAATCCAAAAGTAAGGAATTATTAAGGCAATATATGCCATATATACTATTGCAAAAAGCTATAATCTGCGGTATGATTTACATACCCGGAACCAGAAAGAACTAACGGGAATAAACTGCAGGGAGGAGATGGGAAGCAGACGGGCGGGGAGATCCTGCCGGGTGTTTGATTCCGGACAGCGGAACGCCGTTTACGCCGCGTCCCGGGAAACGCCCAGGGCCCGCAGGAGAACGGTCTGCGGATTCAGGATGAATATTTTTGGAAAAGAGGAAGATTTTGCTTGATTCGTTACCGCTATAATGTTATGATGAAATCGTATCAATGTATCAAAGGATAAGTAATTGCAGCAAAGAATCCAGTAGAAAAGAGGAGAGTTAAGGATGAAAAGATCGACGCGGAAAAAGAGAGTACTCCTGGCTGGTATGCTGTTGACTGCGGTCTGTGCTGTAGGTTTGGCCGGCGGAAGCATGACCGCCGGTATGCGGGCGGCCGCAGAGACGGAACAGATCGGAGACGACGAAGTCCCGAGATCTGCCGCTTTGGGGGCTCCGTCCGGGACCTCGAAAGAAGCGGAAATCGCGGAAATGCACAATACCCCGGTGGCGACGCCGTCAGAGCCGGATCCGGGGAAAGAAGTAGGAACGGTCACAGTCAGGCTGGAGGCGGGAGAGGGATCGCTGAGCGGCAGTGATGATACGGTGACCCTGTATATGGACGGCACTTTTCCGGAGCTGCCGGTTCCGACGCGCGAGGGATGGACGTTCAAAGGGTGGTACACCAAAGAAGTCAAAGAAGTGTTCCTGGACGGCGGGGATCCTCATGTGAATAATGAGGCGTTTGACCCTGCTGAACTTACGAAAGGATCCGCTGTTAAAGGGAAAATTGAGAGTGAACTGAAGCAGGCGGGGATACCTGTTGAAGCCGCCGAAGGCGATGCCCCTAATGGCGATATCACGCAGCTTCATCACAGCTGGTATATTTACACGCCAAAAGACAGCAAAATGGTGAAGGCAGACGACAAACTTCCGGAGGATGTGACGGTTCTTTATGCCATGTATAGGCCGGAGAAAATCGTCATTACCATGATGATGAACGGCTGGCAGAACCAGTATAATTCTTCCTATCTCGATTCCTATCAGTCGTACGGATCGGTATTCTTTGCTCCCGATCTTGGGACCAGCAGGAGCTGGAACGGCCGTGTGTTCCTGGGATGGAGTACCGAACCGAAGGGCGAGGTGCTGCTGAAACCGAATTACACCTACATTGTGGGAGATGATCAGCTGCCGATCGGTCAGAAGAATATGAAGCTTTACGCAATCTGGGAGGGCGGCGAATCGATCGAGACGGTTGGTCTTACCGCTTATAATGACAAGGGCCGGTCGACGGAAAAAATGGATTACCGGTCGACGCTGAAGGTGGAGTATTATCCGAAAGATAAGGACGGAAAGAGTTCTACCCTGACGCTGTCGTCGGTAGAGTGGGAGACGGACAGACCGGATATCATTTCAATCAAAGACTCGGGGAGTCTGTCGGACCATTATGCGAATATCTCAACCGGAGACGGCAAGGGCATAACGGAGCCGGTCACGGTTACGATCAAAGTGACGGTTACGGATCGTGCGGGCAAGGCGGTATCCATGTCCAGGCAGATCACGGTGGGCCACGAATGGTACAACGGGAAGGTCACGATCCAGCCCAGCTGTAAGAAGGAAGGTACGGTGCATTATTACTGCTATCACTGCGGAGTCAATGTCACGTACCAGGAGCAGATGCCCAGGATCAGCCATACGTTCACTTCTGCGACCGTACCTCCTACCTGTACGGAAGACGGCTATCAGGAAAAGGTATGTACGGTCTGCGGATATACGGAAAAATCTGTTACCAGTCCGGCGGCCGGGCATACATGGGGACAGTACCATGAAGTGCGCAGCTGCAGCGGCATGGTGACGACGCACGTGTGCAGCGTCTGCGGTTACAGCGAGACGCATATGGACGCGGACAGCGCGGCTCATCAGTGGGAAGCACAGCCAACCGTGGATAAAGCCCCGACCTGCACGGAAGCGGGCAGCCAGTCTTATCATTGCGCACTGTGCGAAGTTACGAAGGACAGTACGGTGATCCCGGCGGATCCGAGCCTGCATGACTGGACCGACTGGACAAAATGGAGAGTGACGAAAAAGACCGACGACGGCGTGACCGAAGAAGTCCGCGAGCGCAAGTGCAGGGTTTGCGGAGCGGTTGAACAGGAAGAGAATAAGATCATAGGGCTTCCGAAGCTGGAGCAGAAAAAGGACAGCGAAGCGGAGCCTGAGACAGAGCCGGCGCCTGAGACGAAAGAGGAGCCTGAGACGGAACCGGAGACGAAAGAGGAGCCGGGGACGCAGCCGGAACCGGAGACGCAGCCGGAAACAAAGGCAGAGCCGGAAACTGAGGCACAGCCGGAGACGAAGGCGGAGCCGGAAACCAGCGCTTCTTCCGGTTCGGGAAGCAGTTCCGGGAGCAGCGGCAGCTCCGGCGGAGGCAGCGGTTCCAGAAGTTCCGGAGGCGGCGGAGGCAGCAGCTCCAGAAGCTCCGGAGGCGGAGGTGGCGGCGGTTCCAGAAGCTCCGGCGGAGGCGGCGGTTCCAGCAGCTCCGGTAAGAGCAGCACCGGCACCACGACGACAGCGCCGACTGTTCCCGCATCCGTACCTGCGGACCAGCAGCCCAGCGCGGAAGTGCTGGAAACTCTGCCGACTTACGTAGAGGTTGGCAGCTGGACGGAAGCGGAGGACGGAAGCTGGACCTTCAGCGACAGCGACGGTGAAGCGTATACTGACCGCTGGGCGGCGATCTACAATCCGTATGCCAATACGGCGGCCGGAGTGGAGGCTTATGACTGGTTCCGCTTCGACGAGACGGGTCATCTGATTACCGGATGGTATACGGATCCGGCAGACGGATGCGTCTACTATATGAACCCATTGTCCGACGGAACGAAAGGCAAGATGATGACCGGATGGGTTATGATCGACGGAAAAGAGTATTACTTCAATCCCTATTCGGACGGCACGAGAGGACGCATGTACTGCAATGAGATGACGCCGGACGGACATTTCGTAGGACCGGACGGGGCGAAGGTTTATTGATAAGAACAGAAGGGACGGTCAGTCGGGACCGCAGGCATATGAGTCGCTGCCTGCGGTCCTTTCTTTGCTTTTTTTGCGGGTTGCGTCCTGGAAAAAAGTATGATAAAATGAGAAGCATTCCGGCTGATACAGGCCGGGGAGCCCCCGGAAACGGTCTTTTATGGGAGGGCTCAGTCTGGAAAGAAAGCGAAGTGATTCCATGAAAGCAGGAAAAAGCGGGAAAGCGATTTTGATGTGTCTGATGGCGGCGCTCAGCATGTCTGCCCTGTTTCCGGCGGCCGGGGCGGAACAGACGGCGGATGCGGAGACATCGGGGGCGATTTATACGGATGTCTACGGAAATGCGGTCGAGGGCGTCGTGGAAAAGGGCATTTCCGTGTCCAAATATCAGAACCGGGCCAGCGAGGTTCAGGGAGGCATCGACTGGGCGAAGGTAAAAGCGGACGGCGTGTCGTTTGTGATGGTCCGCATGGGATATGTGAACGATCCGGATCCCTATTTTCAGGAGAATATGGAAGGCGCGGCCGCGGCAGGATTGAAGACGGGCGTATATCTGTATACCCAGGCCGTGGATACGGCGTCCGTGGCGGAGGAAGTCCGTTTCGTGACGGAGCAGGTGAAAGCGTATCCCGTGGCGTACCCGATCGCTTATGACCTGGAATCCGATTACATATTGCAGCAGGGACTGACCAGGGAGGAGATCACGGAACTGGCGAAAACATTCTGCGACGGCGTGGCCGCGGCGGGTTACCGGCCGATGATCTACACGAACCAGAACTGGCTCAATCTGTATCTGGACGTGGAGAAATTGACGGACGCGTCGGGGCAGCCTTACGATATCTGGTATGCCAGGTACGGAAGCGTCCATGAGTGTCCCCACAGAACAGTCTGGCAGTGCACGGACTCCGCGGAGGTGGACGGGGTCGGGGGAACGGTGACGTTAGAGTATGCGTTTGCGGACTATGACGCGCTGATCCCCGGCGACGGCTGGCTGCAGGCGGGGGATACCTGGTATTTTGAGGAACATTACCGGCACAGGACCGGCTGGCTGCGGCAGGGCGAGACGTTCTATTATCTGGAGCCGGACGGGAAAATGCTCTGCAGTACGGGGGAAATCATCGACGGCGTTTCCTGCGTGTTCGGGGACAGCGGCGCCCTCCTTCTGCAGGAGGGGTGGAACCAAATCGGCGGCGTCTGGTATTATATGGAAGACGGACATCTCAGGACCGGGTGGCTCCGGAACGGGGACGCCTGGTACTATCTGGAAGACGGCGGAGCCATGCTTTGCGATACGTCCCGCGTGATCGGCGGCGCAGAATACCGTTTCGGAAGCAGCGGGGCCTGGATCGGGGACGGGCAGTAGGATCGTGATGCAGGAGTGGAGTGTAAAACTGATATGAAAGAAATGGATAAAAAGAAAAAGAACCGCGGCATTCCGGAGACGCTGAAAGCGAAGCTTGCGGCGTCCGGCATAAAGGAAGAGATTTTGTGCCGGACGGAGGTAGATATGGACACGGCGGGAGAGTACGCCGACGGTTATCTGCTCCTGACGGCCACAAAGCTGATCGTGGCGCTTTTGCCTCCGGACAGCCGCAGGGTGCGCAGCTTCCGGGGCTTCGGGGAACAGGATTCTCCCGACGGCGCCTGGGTCCTGCGGACGTTTGACGCGGGTCAGGTGGAGAGCGTCTGGGTCGAGGACTGCATCGGCTGCAATCTGATCGTGGGACGGATCGGCGGGATGGAGATGCCTCTGGCCGGCTGTTCCAATTTCCCCAAGCGCAGGATCGTGGATTTTGTCAGGGCAATGGAGTCCTGGCCGAAGGATGGGACGGTGAAGCCGATGAAGGAGCCGGAGGAGGAATACTGCCCCAAATGCGGCAGGATGTATCCGGATCCCAGGCGGAAGGTCTGCCCCCATTGTGAAAACAAGACGTCGATCCTGTTTCGGATTCTGAAATATTTTAAACCTTACTGGCCCATGGCGCTGGGGATGATGCTCTGCATTGTGGCGACGGGAGCGCTGAATCTGGTGTGGCCCTATCTGAACGGCACGGTCCTCTATGACCGGATCCTGGCGAAAGATCCGGCGTTTTTAAAACAGATCGGGCTGGGCGAGGGAAAGTTTGCGCTGGCTTTACTTCTTTTGGTACTGACGATGTTTCTGACGAAGCTGACGCTTCTTCTTGCCCAGGTTCTGCAGGGCGTTTGTTCCTCACGAATGGTGGTCCAGGTGGTAAGAGATATGAAAAAGGACATTTTTTCCAAGATGGGAAAGCTGTCCATCGGCTTTTACCGCAGCCGCCAGACCGGCGGCCTGATGACCCGCGTCCTAAGCGACGCCGACCGGGTCAGCGGCTTTTTCGTGGACCAGGCCCCCTACGTGCTGGTGCATTTGTTTACGATCACCTTTACGGTCATCGTCATGTGGTCCCTAAACTGGCAGATGACGGTGCTGACCGTGGTGCTTCTGCCGCTTCTGGCGGCGGTCAGCTTTCTTCTGCAGCCGAGAGTCTGGGTCATGTTCGGCAAGCGCCACCGGGCGGAGCGTTCCCTGAACAGCTGCGTCAGCGATAACCTGACCGGTGCCAGGGTCGTGAAAGCCTTCGGGCAGGAGAGCCGGGAATCGAAACGTTTCGCCTCTTACAGCGACCGGCTGGAGCGGGGAGAGGTGTCCATTTCCTACTGGCAGAATTATTTCCAGCTTTTCTACGGCGGGGCCCAGGAACTGGCCTCCTGCGCTGTGTGGGCGTTGGGAACGTATTTTATCTTCGGCGGTGAAAACATGGATCTGGGCCTTCTGATCACGTTCGCCGGTTATGTGAGCCAGCTGCAGGGCCCCATGCGATTCCTGGCCAATATCTCCCACCGGATGGCGGACAGTTTAAACAGCGCCCAGCGTATCTTTGAGATCATAGACGCCGTCCCCGAAGTGGAGGAGGCGGAAAAACCGGTGCATCTGGAGAAGATCCGCGGAGAACTGCGCCTGGAGCATGTAACGTTCGGCTATGAGGTGAACCGGGCGGTCCTGAAAAATGTGAGCCTGACCATTCCGGCAGGGCAGATGATCGGCCTGGTGGGGCGTTCCGGCGCAGGCAAATCCACGCTGGTGAATCTGATCTCCCGGCTTTACGACCCGCAGGAGGGGCGGATTTTGCTGGACGGCGTCGATATCCGCGATCTGGCTTTTTCCGACCTGCGGAAAAATGTGGCGCTGGTGTCTCAGGAGACTTATATTTTCAGCGGGACGGTGATGCAGAATATCGCATATTCCAATCCGGACGCGTCTCCGTGGGAAATTGTGGAGGCGGCAAAACTGGCGGGCGCTCACGAATTTATCATGCGGATGCCCGACGGATACGACACCATGATCGGCGCTTCGGGGAAGGGACTGTCAGGCGGCGAAAGGCAGCGGATCTCGATTGCCAGGGCGATTCTGGCCGATCCGAAGATCCTGATCCTGGACGAGGCGACCGCTTCCGTGGATACGGAGACGGAACGGATGATTCAGAAATCTCTGAAGTATCTGGTAAAAGGGCGGACGACGATTTCCATTGCCCACCGTCTTTCCACGCTGCGGGATGCGGACTATCTGTATGTGATCGACCACGGCGTGATCGCGGAACAGGGGACCCATGAACATTTGAAAGAGCAGCAGGGCATCTTCTACAAGCTTCTGGAGCTGCAGACCAGAGCCCTGGCCATGAGAGGAGTGGACTGATGATGGAGAAAAAAATGCAGGAGGATTTTTCTCTGGAGCAGATGGAGCAGGAATCGGAGGAGGTTCTGCGTACCCGGTTCCTGACCCGGGAAAACGCGGTCTTCCAGAGGACCGGCGGAGGCTTTTTGCGTCTGACGGTCGAGGGAGAGTCCTACCCGCGGATCATGGTGGTCAGGATGTTCCCGTTCCAGGAGAAGGAAAAATACCTGTCGGTCCGGACGACGGACGAACATTCCCGGGAGATCGGGATCATAAAGGACATGGCGGATTTTGACGGGGAGACGGGGCAGATGCTGCGGGAACAGCTGGATCTGCGGTATTTTACGCCTGTGATCACGAAAATTTTAAGCATCCGGGATGAATTCGGCCATTCCTACTGGGAGGTTGTGACCGACCACGGACCCTGCCGGTTCACGGTGCGGATGGGCGGCAATTCCATTGTTCATCTGTCTGATGTGCGGATTCTGGTGATGGACATTGACGAGAACCGTTTTGAGATCCCGAATCTGGAAAAGCTGACCGCCAGGGAGCGGAAGAAACTGGATCTGTTCATATAGCGGGAGGAAAAAGGTGAATCTGAACTTTTCACTATCGGAGGAAAATCTGCGGCTCTGCGGGCTGGAGGACGGGGAGGAGATCTGCTACTGTCTCCCGCTGGATCTGACCGTAGACGGGGATTTTCAGAAAAATGGGTACACGGTGATCACAGACCGCCGTATTCTGACCCTGGAGCAGGGGAAGCGGACCCATGAACTGGAGCTGGAGCGGTGCGGGCGCGTATTCGGCGAGTCCATGATCGGGGGCGGAGTCCTGATCGTGGTGCAGGACGGCCTGGAGCAGCTCTGGGGCCGGTTTTCCGGAAAACATATGGTCCGGTATTTTTATATGGACCGCGGCGTACAGCTGCTGAAGGAAAAGAGCAGCCGCCGGGTGGTCAGCCGCGAATATGAGAAGACCTGCCCCGTCTGCGGCCGGGTGCTGCGGGGCACGAAGGTATGTCCCTACTGCGAGGGACGGAAGGGCGGTTTCGTCCGCTTCTTCGCGAATCTGCTGAAGACCTACTGGAAAAAGACGGCGGCGATCCTGGTGCTGATGCTGGTTTCCAGCCTGATCTCAGTCGTCAGTCCCGCGGTGCAGAGGCGTCTGGTGGACGATGTGCTGACCGCGCCGGAGCGGAGGCCGGAGCAGGCGGTTCTCTGTATCAGTCTGATGTTCCTGCTGGGGTTCGGCGGCGTATTGGCCAACGTGGTCAAAAATTATCAGTGCGCGAAGCTTGGCGCCAGGGTAGCCAACGACCAGAGACAGAAACTGTTTGAGAAGCTGCAGCTGCTCTCTCTGTCTTATATCGGGGACCGCTCGCCGGGAATGCTGATGAACCGGATCTCCAGGGATCCGTCTAGGATACGGGAGTTCGTGTCGGATACCTTCTGCAACGCGTTCACCATCGTGATCCTGTTTCCTTGCGTGGGGGTCTATATGCTGCTTCTGAACTGGAAGCTGGCGATCCTGGCGTTTTTGTTTGTGCCGGTCTCTGTCGCGCTGTCGATGGCGTTTAAGAACCATGTCAGGCGCAGATACAGGCTGCAGGGACGCAAAAGCGACAAAGTCAACAATGTGCTCCACGATGTGCTTCGCGGCATGGAAGTAGTGAAAACCTACGGCCAGGAGCAGCGGGAGTCCGATTATTTCTCCGGAGCGGCTGACGAACTGGCGAAGATCGAGAAGTACAATGAGACATTCTTTGCCGTGTTCTATCCGGTGCTTACGTTCATGCTGGGACTGGGGACCTATCTGGTCACGTATTTCGGCGGCTTAAGCACCCTGGACGGAGGGATGACTCCGGGGCAGCTTCTGCAGTTTATCAATTACGCGTCGCTGATGTACGGGTATGTGGGCTGGATCAGCAATCTGCCCCGTTCCCTGATGGACATGATGACCAGCGTAGAGCGGATCAGTGATATCATGGACCAGAGCCCGGATATCTATGACCATGAGGACAGCGTCGGCCACGCCGTTGCGGGCGACGTGGATTTCGAGAAGGTATCGTTTGGCTACAAGGTGTATGAGCCGGTCCTGCAGGATGTGGATCTGCATATCCGGCAGGGAGAGATGATCGGGCTGGTGGGCTCTTCCGGCACCGGCAAATCCACGATGATCAACCTGATTATGCACCTGTACGAGACAGACGGCGGCCGGATCCGCATCGACGGGGAGAACGTGAACCGGATCCGCCTGAAGGATTATCACTCGCAGATCGGCGTGGTGCTGCAGGAGAATTTCCTGTTCGCCGGGACCATTTACAATAATATCCGCTTCGCCAGGCCGGAGGCCAGCCGGGAGGAGATCATCCGGGCGGCCAAGATGGCCAACGCCCACGATTTTATCTGCCGGACGCCCGACGGCTATGACACCTATGTCGGCGAGCACGGCTACAATCTGTCCGGCGGCGAGCGGCAGCGGATCGCCATTGCCAGGGCGATCTTGAACGATCCCCGGCTGCTGATCCTGGACGAAGCCACCGCCAGCCTGGATACGGAGAGCGAGTACCTGATCCAGCAGGCGCTGAAGCGGCTGACGGCAGGGCGGACGACCATTGCCATTGCCCACAGGCTTTCGACGTTAAAGGACGCCAACCGTCTGGTGGTGCTGGACAATCACCATATCGCGGAGATCGGGAGCCATGAGGAACTGATGGAGAAGAAAGGGATCTATTACGGGCTGGTCATGGCGCAGCTGGAGATGAACGGCCAGCTTTGAGCGGAGATGCAGCGGCCGGGACCGGATGCAGCCCCCGGAAAGGATGCGGCAGTCTGCGTGTGAAAAATAGCAACCGTTCAGCAGCACCATCCGCAAAGCCGCGCTTACGCGCTTTCCGTCGCTGCGCGGCTGGCTTTGCTCATAAAATGGCGCTTCCTTAGCCGCCGGACATGGTGGAACATTCGTGCGGGCACGATTTCCCGTCCAATCAGGCGGCCGGCTGAACTGCTGTGAAAAATGTAAAAAAAGCCGTTTCAGTGCTGTTATTTTGCGGGAAAGAATGATATAATGGAATTTAAAGTATTTGCCGGGCAGGCATATTCAGAGGGAGATCGAAGGAGGAGCAAGATGTATTACCTGATAGGAATCGATGTGGGAACATCGGCGACGAAGACGGTGCTGTTTGATGAGAAAGGAACGATCATGGCGTCTGCGTCGGCAGAGTATCCGCTGCTGCAGCCGCAGAACGGCTGGGCGGAGCAGCGTCCGGAGGACTGGCGGGACGCGGTGCTGAAGACGCTTAGGCAGGTGACGGTGCAGTCGGGAGTAGCCGCTGCCGACATCAAGGGGATCGGTATTTCCGGACAGATGCACGGGCTGGTCATGCTGGACGAGGCGGGAGAAGTGATCCGGCCGTCCATTATCTGGTGCGATCAGAGAACCGGGGCCGAGGTGCAGGACATGCTGAAGCTGATGCCCAGGGAGGACTGGATCGAGATCACGGCCAATCCGCCGCTGACGGGCTGGACCGCCGCCAAGATCCTCTGGGTCAGGAAGCATGAGCCGGACAATTACGCCCGCTGCCGCCATATATTGCTGCCGAAAGATTATATCCGCTATATCCTGACCGGCGTGTTCGCCACGGAGGTGTCGGACGCCAGCGGGATGCAGCTTCTGGATGTGCCCGAACGGTGCTGGTCCGATACGGTGCTGGAGAAGCTGGAGATCCCGAAGGAATGGCTTGGCACGGTTTATGAATCCTGCGAGGTGACGGGCCAGCTTCTGCCGGAGATTGCGAAAGTTACGGGTCTGACGACAGAGACGAAGGTGGTCGGCGGCGCGGGGGACAACGCGGCCGCGGCGGTCGGCACCGGCGTGGTGCGGGATGGGACGGCCTTTACGACCATCGGCACCTCCGGCGTGGTCTTCGCTCACTCCAGTCAGGTGACCATCGATCCCAAGGGCCGGGTCCATACCTGCTGCTGCGCGGTGCCGGGAGCCTGGCATGTGATGGGCGTGACTCAGGGCGCGGGCCTGTCCCTGAAATGGTTTAAGGATCAGTTCTGTCAGGACTATGTGGCGGCCGCCGATGAGATGCGGGTGGACGTTTACGATCTGATCAATCATGATATTAAAAATATTCCGGTGGGAAGCGACCGCCTGCTCTATCTTCCTTATCTGATGGGCGAGCGGACGCCGCATCTGGACCCGGACTGCCGCGGCGTATTCTTCGGACTTTCCGCGATCCACACGAAAGCCCATCTGCTGCGGGCGGTCATGGAGGGCGTCTCCTATTCCCTGGCCGACTGCAATGATATTCTGCGGGAAATGGGGGTCGCCGTAGATGAGATGATGGCCTGCGGAGGCGGCGGCAAGAGTCCCATCTGGCGTCAGATGCTGGCCGACCTCTACGAGTGTCCGGTGAAGACCGTTCGGCAGGCCGAGGGACCGGCCCTGGGCGTTGCGATCCTGGCCGGCGTAGGCTGCGGCATTTATGAGAGCGTGGAGGCGGCCTGTGAGAAGCTGGTTTCCGCGGATAAATGCAGCCAGCCCATCCCTGAGAACGCGAAGATCTACGGAGAATACCACAAACTGTATAAGAAGCTGTATGTGAACCTGAAAAACAGCTATAAGGAGCTGGCGGCCCTGTAAGAGGACCGGATGCGCCGTTTGCGCCCGTCTCCTTCGGGAGGCGCAGGACCTGGCAGAAGGACCGGTTCCGGCTGATGCAGGTCCTGGGATTGGAGCGAAGAGGCCGATCCGCAATCCATACGTGCGTTATTGCAGCGTGAATGCTGCCGGATTTATAATTTAAGAAAATGGAGGATATTCACATGAGCAATGTACCTGTTGTAAAAGCGGGAATCGTGGCCGTCAGCCGCGACTGCTTCCCGGAATCTCTGTCTGTCAACCGCCGCAAGGCCCTGGTGGACGCCTATGCGGCCAAGTATGACGCGGCCAATATTTATGAATGCCCGGTCTGCATCGTAGAGAGCGAGATCCATATGGTCCAGGCTTTGGAGGACATCAAAGCGGCCGGATGCAACGCGCTGGTCGTATATCTGGGCAATTTCGGTCCGGAGATTTCCGAGACCTTGCTGGCGAAGCATTTTGACGGTCCGGTCATGTTTATCGCGGCGGCTGAGGAAGACGGCGGCAGCCTGATCCAGGGACGCGGCGACGCTTACTGCGGTATGCTGAATGCCAGCTATAACCTGAAGCTCCGCAACATAAAGGCTTATATCCCGGAGTATCCGGTAGGCACGGCGGAAGAATGCGCCGACATGATCGAGGAGTTCCTGCCCATCGCCAGGGCGCTGGTGGGACTGGCCAATTTGAAGATCATCAGCTTCGGCCCCAGACCGTTAAACTTCCTGGCCTGCAATGCCCCGATCAAGCAGCTTTACAACATGGGCGTGGAGATTGAGGAGAACTCAGAGCTGGATCTGTTCGAAGCGTTTAATCAGCACGCGGGAGATTCCAGGATCCCCGATGTGGTGAAGGACATGGAAGCGGAGCTGGGAGCCGGCAATAAAAAGCCGGAGATTCTGGAGAAGCTGGCTCAGTACGAGCTGACGCTTCTGGACTGGGTCGAGGCGCACAAGGGCTACCGCAAATATGTGGCGATCGCCGGCAAATGCTGGCCCGCATTCCAGACCCAGTTCGGGTTTGTGCCCTGCTATGTGAACAGCCGCCTGACCGGCCGCGGCATCCCGGTATCCTGCGAGGTGGATATCTACGGAGCGCTCAGCGAATTTATCGGTACCTGCGTGAGCCAGGATATTGTAACGCTGCTGGATATCAACAACACGGTGCCGGCGGATATGTACGAGTCCGATATCAAGGGCAAATTTGATTACACTCACAAGGACACGTTTATGGGCTTCCACTGCGGCAATACCTGCTCCAAGAAGCTGTCCAGCTGCACGATGAAGTACCAGCTGATCATGGCCAGGTCTCTGCCCGAGGAAGTGACCCAGGGGACCCTGGAAGGCGATATCGTGCCGGGCGAGATCACGTTCTACCGCCTGCAGAGCACCGCGGACAATCATCTGCGCGCCTATGTGGCCCAGGGCGAGGTTCTGCCTGTGGCGACCCGTTCGTTCGGCGGCGTCGGCATCTTCGCGATTCCGGAGATGGGACGTTTCTACCGTCATGTGCTGATCGAGGGCGGCTTCCCGCATCACGGCGCGGTGGCGTTCGGACATTACGGCAAGGCGCTGTTCGAGGTTTTCAAATATTTGGGCGCGGAGAGCATCGGCTACAATCAGCCCAAGAGCGTGCGGTATCCGTCAGAGAATCCGTTTGCGTAAGACGCGGAGCGGACACCTGCCGGGTAGTCGGTGAGGAAAAATTGCGAGGGTTCCGGGAATTTTCCGGGGCCCTTTTTTTGTTGGACGCGCGGGGAAAGGTCCGGGGGAGGCCGGGGCAGGGGTTCATGGAAGATTTGGCAGGGGCCAGGAATGAGCTGACGGGCGGGAAACGTCGGATGGGAGGCGGTAAAAAATTACGGAAACCGTGGACGTGTCTTTTGGTGAAAATTTGGGATTGAAGAATCGCTTTGCGGATGCTACAATAGAAGAGGAGAGAGAAGAAACAGGTGATGAATGAAAGAAAAGAAAATACAGTGGCATCCCGGCTTCGCGGCGGCTCTGGACCTGGAGCTTCGCAGCGATCGGGAGTATCTGCATTTTGAGAAAGAGTACAACCTGAACACGAAACCGCTGGCGGTTGACCTTTTGGTGATCAAGAAAAATGCGGCGGTGCGGCTGAACAATGAGATCGGCCGGATTTTTCGGGGGCATAATCTGCTGGAATACAAATCGCCGGGCGATCATCTGAACATCGATACGTTTTATAAAACGATTGCGTATGCCTGCCTGTATAAATCCTATGAGAAGACGTTAAACGAGGTACGGGCCGACGACGTGACGGTGTCGCTGGTGCGCGGGGGGAAGCCGGAGGAACTGTTTAGCTATCTGGAAGGAAACGGTTTCCGGATCACGAATCCGTACCGCGGGATCTATTACGTAGAGGGACTGGTGATGTTCCCGTCGCAGGTGATTGTGACAGGCGAGCTGGAGCTGGAAGAGCATGTATGGCTGAGGGCGTTATCGGAGAAGCTGAAAGAGAAGGAAATGCGCACACTGCTGGAACGGACTTCCTGCCTGACGGGGAAGTACGACCAGGAGCTGGCGGACTCGGTGCTGAACGTGAGCGTGCTCGCCAACGAGCGGGTAGTGGAGAAGCTGATGGAAGGAGATGGAAGCATGAGCGAGGCTTTGTTGGAAATCATGAAGCCGATGATCGAGCCGATGATCGAGAAGCAGCGGCAGATCGCGATGGAGGAAGGACGCAGCCAGGGGCTTAGACAGGGAATCAGCCAGGGCTTCAGTCGTGGGATCGACCAGGAACGCAAAGAGAGTATTCATAGACTGGTTGCAACGCTGAGGCGTCTGGGATACGATGACGCGGTGATCCGGCAGGAGCTGCGGTCGGAGTATGGTCTGTCGGGAAAAGCAGCGGACGAATACCTTTAAAGGAAGTCCGTTGGCTGAAGAGGATGCGTATTTTGCCGCGTTTGGCGGAGCGGTTCTTTGGATATTTAAAAAATCATTATTGAATAATCGTCCCGTATATGGTAAGATAAGTGGTAGAAAATCAAAAAGCATAGCACCCGCGTGCGTGTTCAGACCACGCACGCAGGTGTGAAAAGTGTTTTGGCGAACACGATTCACAATGGCAGATACCACTACTATGCCCTATTATTATACGTCATGTTTGGTGTTTACGCAAGACGTAAAATCTGGGCTTGGGGTTTATTTTGTTGTACATAGATACGGCAAGGTGTGAAGCGTAGAGCGGAACGCCTTGCTTTTTGATTTTCTTCCGGTTGCTTTTGATAAAATTGAATCGCAGGAGGAAAATCGATGAAGCGGATGGCGGAGAAATGGGCGGCAGCGGCGAGGCGGATGTTGGCGGGATATGCGGAGGTAAAGAGACGGATGACTTGGGAGAAAATGGGAGAGGCAGCGAGGCGGATGTCGCGGGCATGTACGGAAGCAGACGGTCAAGAGATGGTGGGAAAACGGTTGAAAACGGCAAGAAAGATGACGTGGGGACAAGCGGTGGAAACAGCAGAGAGACTGGAAATGGCGGTAGAAGAGTCAGTGACAGGAACGGCAGAAAATGCGGCGATGACGACAGAGGAACTATCGATTGAAGTGATAAAGGAAACGGAGGGGATCAGACCGAGGCCACAGGTGATATTGGCGGAAATACAGACGGAAGAGAGGAACAGGAAACAACAGACGGAGGGATGGGCGGCAACAACGAAACAGGCGGCGAAAGGAACCGGGAAACGGCGGCTGGCGTGGGTGTTGACGTTATGTA
>CANQUA010000064.1 GCA_947626915.1 uncultured Lachnospiraceae bacterium | reverse complement strand
ATTCATCCGCATAATGTTCTGTGATGCATTGCCAAGCCATTTCCTCTTATGTGCTACATGTTAAGTTAATGACATTGACCTTTTGAACCATTTTCCCGTCTATATAGGTGAATCCGGATTCCAAACAATCACGACAGACAGCCGGACGGGAGGTGAGGCGGTGGATACGTTTGAGGAACTTCTGGCCTGTTATCGCGGCGCGCTGGAGCGGTATGTGCGGTTTCGCCTGCCGGTTCGGGCGGACGCGGACGACGTGCTGCAGGAGATCTATCTGACCGCGTATCAGAAATTCGGGCAGTTAAAGAACCCTGAGTCCTTTAAGCCGTGGATCGTCAGCATTGCCAGAAATAAATGCAATGATTATTTCCGCGCAAGGGCGGGGCGGGCGGAATTGCCCATCGACGGCCTGAGCGAACGGGAGCTTTGGTGCGACAGCAGGAGGGGCGCGGCGGAAGCGTATGCGGTGCGGGAGACGCTGGAATTGCTGGGCGATAAGGACCGGCAGATCCTGCATCTGTATTTCTGGAAAGAACTGCCCCAGGCAGAGATCGCGCGGATTCTGGAACTGCCGCTGGGGACGGTCAAGAGCCGCCTGCATACGGCAAAACAGAATTTCAGGGACAAATATCCGTACCGCAAGGCCCGGCCCGGAGCCGCTGTCTCAAACGAGGCGATAGGGAAAGGAGAATCTGTTATGGGAAGAAACATGCTGCCGGAATTTATGCCGGAGTACAGGATCGAGGCCTGCGGCGAAGCGCCGTTTTCTGTGAAATGGGAAGAATTGATGGGGTGGTTTCTGGTCCCGAAGCTGGGAGAGGAGCTGACCTGGGGCATGTACGATATGCCGTCGCGCCGGTGCCATTCAATTTATGAAATGAAAGTGACCGGCAGGGCCATGGTCCACGGGATCGAGGGCGTGGAGCTGACCGCGCGGGAAATGCTCTGGAACGATTTCGCGGCGGCCGCGGGACTGCCGCAGAGAGCGGATGCGGACCGGGAGGCGGGCTCGCTTACTCTCCCTGGCCCCAAGAATACGACGGACCGCGTGTTTGTTGCGCAGCTGACCGACACGCACTGCCGGTATTTGGCGACGCTGCGGCACGACGGCGACCTCCGCAATTACATTACGTTTCTGGACGGGGACGCGTTTCTGGATAACTGGGGGTTCGGCGAGGATAACTGCGGCAATGAGACGAACCTTTCCCCGAAAGGCGATATCCGGCGGGACGGGAACGTGGTGACCAGCGTCCGCAAGGATTTCCTGCTGGATATTGTCGGCCGGTATACGGTGACGATCGGCGGGAAACGCTTTGACACGGTCTGCGTCATGGATATCGAGACCTATGACAGCGGCGTTGTATCGGAGCAGTTTCTGGACCGGGACGGGCGGACCGTGCTCTGGCGGAGATTTAACCGCGATGACTGGGCGTTCGATCGTTACGGGAAGAAATGGACGGAGCTTTTGCCGGACAACGACCGGCTGCTCGTCAACGGCGTGTCCTATGTGCACTGGTACGACTGCATCACGGACCATATCTTCTGATGTGAAAACTGAATCTTTGGGGGAAGCGGACAGACGGCGGGGCGTTTCGGACCGGCGCGGACGTCCGCTTCTTTTTTTGACGGCCTACTTTTCATAAACGCGCAGGTCTGTTATAATAGCGTTATATTAAATGTGCGGAGGTGCGGGATGAAAAGGAAGATCCGGGTGTCTTGGGTTTATGCATTGGCTGGGTTGGCGGCGCTGGCGCTGAACGGCTGTGGGGAGAATGGGCAGAATCCCACGGAAACAGCGGTTATCAAATACCTGGAGGGTTCCGGGCAGGAGAGCGCGGGGCAAACGTCTGATTCTGCCGGCAGCGCGGGTCAGAACGGCGCTTCTGCGGGCGGCACAGAGCAGGCCGGAGGCGCGGGGCAGGAGAGCGCTTCCGCAGGCAGTGCGGGGCAGGAGAGCGCTTCCGCGGGCGGCGCGGGGCAGACCGGCGGGGAGCAGTCCGGCGGTCAGGCGATTGCTTCCCAGCCGCAGGTTCCCGGCTCCGCGGGCGAGAACATCCGCCTTGCGTTTGACGCGGACACGTCGGCGCTGGACGATTCTTACCAGATCAGCGACCTGCTCTATGGGATTTTCCTGGAGGATATCAATTACGCGGTGGACGGCGGGCTGTACGCGGAGATGGTGAAAAACCGTTCGTTCGAGTTCGGACCCTACGCGTCCGGGGCGAACCAGCACGGCTGGAGCGTGACGGACAGGGACGCGGTCTCCTTTGAAGTGGCCGACGGCTCCGGGGACGGGACGGCGATCCACGCCAATAATCCCCATTACGCGGTTGTGAAGAACAGCGGCGCGGAACCGGCCGGCATTTCCAACGGCGGGTTCCTGGACGGAATGGCGGTCACGGGCGGCGCGGAGTACCGGTTCAGCGCGTTTATCAAGGGCCTGGACGGTTACAGCGGACCGGTCACGGTGCGTCTGGCGGACGGCTCCGGCGTCGTTTACGCGGAGGCGGAGACCGAGAGCGTGACCGGGGAATGGCGGCGGTATGAGCTGACATTGGTTCCGGAAAAATCGGTCAGCGCCCGCTTGTCCCTGAGCGTCTGCGTCGGCCCCGGCAGCGCGGCGCTGGACATGGTTTCTTTGTTCCCGGCGGATACCTATAAAGGCAGGGAGAACGGAGTGCGCAGGGATCTGGCGGAGTATCTGGAGGCCCTTTCGCCCAGCTTTCTGCGGTTCCCCGGCGGCTGCGCGGTGGAGGGCCGCGATCTGGATTCCATGTATAGCTGGAAAGACTCCATCGGGAACGGGGAGAAGCTGGTTATCAACGGCGTGGAAACCACCGGCGACGTGGCGGTGCGTCCCCAGGCGATGGACATCTGGAAAGGCGACGCGTCGAATCCCTATTACATGACCTACGGCCTGGGCTTTTACGAGTATTTCCTGCTGTGCGAGGATCTGGGCTGTCTGGGCGTGCCGGTCTTAAACGCCGGTATGACCTGCCCGATCCAGAGCGAACGGTACCAGGCGTTTATGATGGATTCGGAGGAATTTGCGCAGTGCATCCAGGACGCGCTGGATCTGGTGGAATTTTGCCGCGGCGGCGAGGATACGGTCTGGGGAGCGGTCCGCGCGGCCATGGGACATCCGGAACCGTTTGAACTGCGCTATATCGGCATCGGCAACGAACAGTGGCAGGGGGAATATTACGCCCATTATCTGAAATTCAAGGAAGCGTTTGCGGCCGCGGCGGCGGAGAGGCCGGAGCTGTTTGACGGGATTGAGCTGATTGTGGCCAACGGGCCGTCCTCGGGAGACCGTTTCGCCTGGGACCGCATCGGCGGCGACGCGGATTACGCGGGGCTGGTGGACGAGCATTATTACGAATCGCCCGACTGGCTGAAGAGCAACGTGAACCGCTACGACAGCTACGACCGGGACTCCGTCCCTGTGTTCCTGGGCGAATATGCCGGCAAGGCCAACAACATGGAGGCGGCGCTGGCGGAGGCGGCGTTTATGACCGGACTGGAGAAAAACGGCGATATTGTGAAAATGGCCTGCTATGCGCCGCTGTTCGGCAATGAGACCGCGGTCCAGTGGACGCCGGATCTGATCTGGTTTGACAATCACTCGGTTTACGGCTCCGCCAATTATTATATTCAGAAGCTTTTCATGAATCATGTGGGCCAGACCTACATTCCGGCGCAGCTGACCGGCGTGAACTCGGAAGCGGGACTGAGCGGCAAGGTCGGTCTGGGCACCTGGTCCACCTCGGCGGTTTTTGACGATCTGAAAGTGGCGTCCAATGCGACGGGCGAGGTGCTGTATGAGGAGAGCTTCGACGGGGATTCCGTCGACTGTCAGATTATTGCCGGGTCCTTTAAGCTGGGGGATGGACATTTCACCCAGAGTTCGACCGCCGCACCCAAGTATGAGAATACCGGCGACGTGGCGTATTTCGGCGACGCCTCCTGGCAGGATTACACAATGACCGTGAAAGCCACCAAGACCGGCGGCGCGGAGGGATTCCTGATCCCGGTGGCCGTCAGGGACCGGGACAACAATATATTCTGGAACATCGGCGGCTGGGGCAATACGGTGTCCTGCCTCCAGTCCGTATCCTCCGGCGTCAAGAGCGGCCAGCTGGCAGGCACGGTCAGCAACCTTAAACTTAGTACCGGTAAAGAGTACGAATTAAAGGTAGAGGTTACAGCCTCGGCGATCCGCTGCTACATCGACGGGCGGATGGTCGTGGACTATGTGAAAGAATCTGCCATGAGCGTGTACCAGTCCGTCAGCAAGGCGGCGGACGGTTCGCTGATCGTCAAGCTGGTAAACGTAACGGAATACGCCGCGCCCGTGACCGTCGCCGCCGATCATTTCGACGGATATGCCGGTCAGGGCACGCTCTATCTGGTGGACGGCAAAGCGCCGTCGAATTTCAACAGCCTGCGTATGCCGGACAATGTGAAGATCGAGGAGTCGGAGATCGGCGTCGGGGCGGAGTTTGTTTATGAGCTGCCGCCTTATTCCGCGGCGGTGATTTGGATTTCGCGGGAATAGCAAATGATGTGCCGTCCTTGCGGTTTTCCTGCGATCCCTGTGATTGGGGGAGGCGGGAGATTGAAAAAGGGTATTTCAAATTTGAGGGAAGCGGTTTTTAACGCTCTGATCCATTGTAATTGGGGGATATTGCCCGCGTCTTTTATCGAGCCGGATATATTGAAAGCTGGGGCCGTGGAATACAAAAAATCTGTGAAGCTTGTAAGAATCTCGGAGCGGCGTTGCCGGAATATATTGTTCATGGCGAAGACATTATGGTAAAGTTTACTGCATTGGAAAGCGCGAAGGTGACTAATGGGGTGACTGAAAAGGTGACTGAAAAACAGGATGAGGTTGAACAAAAAATACTTGATATTTTGAGAAAGATTCCGGATATGACATATGTAGGATTATCAGGGAAATTAAATGTCAGTCGGAAAACAGTTTCGCAGAAAATAAAACAGCTTAAAGAAAAAGGCGTTATCGTCAGAGTCGGTTCGGACAAAAAAGGACATTGGGAAGTAACTGATTTTGACAAATAGTTTTTAATAATTGAGAAATGACAACACCGCGTAAAGCATGACGACAGCATAAACGGTGCGGCGGTAATCGGGAATCCAAAATGTAACGAGTCAGGAGAGATTTTACATGCTGTACTTCATGAAACCGTTGCCAGAGGAAAAAATAGATACAACCGAGTGGAGCCCTTTTATTAAAAATCAATGGTTCAGAAATAATTTTATGTATTTTGTTTATTGCTTTCAGGCGATACTGTACCTGACCTCAATTATATTTGGCGCATGGCGATTTTCAAACTTCTTAATTAAAGTTGGTTTGTTTATTTTCACATTTGCCGTTCACGAATTGCTGCATCTACTTGTTATATACAAAGCCGGCGATATAAGTATTACCTATTCGGGCGTATTTTTTTGGATTACAAGCGGAGCAATTCTTAGCAAATTTCGCTTTTTTGTTTTTATGGCTCTGCCTTTTATTGGTTTGACGGTGCTTCCGGCAGCAGTATCTGTTTTTACATCGGGAGAAGCAAAAAGTTTTGTAATCTATGTTGCGTGGATCAATTCGATTATCGCAGGCTCTGATATAATAAACTCTGTGCTGATAGCTGCAAAACCAAGTAGCTCTTTATTTTATAGAGGTTATTATAAGACGAATTCTAAGTTTGTTGGAGAGTAGGAAACGTGTAGAATGGTGAAACC
The DNA here is from genome assembly GCA_947626915.1 of uncultured Lachnospiraceae bacterium. GTDB lineage: Bacteria > Bacillota > Clostridia > Lachnospirales > Lachnospiraceae > UBA3402. The sequence goes on along the minus strand of CANQUA010000064.1, from coordinate 11,583 downwards.
GGATTGTTTATAATGGGCTCAGAACATTCCACCATTGTGAGGGCGCGCGGGTCAGGATAAGGGCCGGAAAAAGCGAGGACCGGAAATCGTGGGGAATGAAAAATTGTGAGGATGAAAAAATGGAAAAACACCTGATTATTTTTACGGACAGCGGCGATACGATCATTGACGAGGGTACGGAGGTGCGCGACGAGCGGGGAATCGTGGTTCATGCGGAGCTGATTCCCGGCGCGGGAGAAACGCTTCGGGCGCTTTGCGATGCGGGGTACCGGATCGCGATGGTGGCGGACGGCGAGGAGCAGTCCTTTACCAATGTATACAACGAGAACGGTCTGGGAGATTGTTTCCGAACGAGGACGATTTCGGAGATCGTCGGCATCCAGAAGCCGTCGGAGCGGATGTTTCAGGACGCCATGGACCAAAATGGGCTGGCGGAAGCGGATAAGTGCCGTATTATCATGGTGGGCAATAATCTCCGCAAGGATATAGCGGGAGCGAACCGGTTTGGGATCACATCCGTTTTGCTGGACTGGTCGCCGCGCTATGACATGGTTCCGCGGTGCGGGGAGGAGCGGCCGGATTACACGATCCACGAACCGGCCGGATTGCTGGAGCTGGCAGAGCGGCTGGAGCGCCGGTTGAAGAGTGGGCCGCTGTCTTCTGAACGTAAATGAATTTTGGCGTTCGTGGCAGACGATGCGGAAGAGCGTGAAGTGCGAAAGAGCGTGAGATACGGAACAACATGAGATGCGGACGGCCGGTCGGAATACGGCGGGCGCTGCGCAGGAAGCTGCGGATCGAAGAATGGGAGAGAAAACGAATGAAACGGTACTGGCAATATTTAGTCGATTCCACGGAAAAGAGAGTGGAGGCGTTTTTAAGAACGCAGGTGAAGGATCCCGCCAGGGCGGATCGGGGGCGCATGGACAGCGATGTGGTGGAGGGAAAGCCCACCATTTATGTGCTTACGGACGCGCTGTGCCTGTATTTTTCCAGGGAGAGCAATTACTATAAGAGCACGGAGCTTTGGAATGCTGTGAAGCGCGGCGTATCGTTCGTGGAGCGGTGGCAGAGGCCGGACGGCAGTCTGGACTTCCCTACCTGCAATTTTTATTCCGCGCCGGACACGGCCTTTTGTTTCCGCCGTCTCTATGGGGCGCGGGAGATTTTGCGGAAATACGGGACCACGGCGGAAGAAAAGGCGATGGAGCGGCGGTACCTGCGGCTGCTTCTGCGCTGCGTTCCGATCCTGGTCTGCGGCGGCTTCCATACGCCGAACCACCGATGGGCGGTGCTGTCGGCCCTGCTGTGTATGGAAAAGCTGGTCGAGGAGAACGGAGAGCTGGCGCTGGCTGAGGCGGATTTTTCGGGCTGCGATTTCCGGAGAGAGGCCGGGGGTTCTTTGCGGGGAACCGGGCGGGAGGAGGCGGTGACTTCCTTGCCGGGAACTGGGCGAGAGGCAGCGGTGGTTTCCTTGTCGGGAACTGGGCGGGAGGAGGCAGCAGTTTCTTTGCAAGGAACCGGGCGGGAGGCAGCGGCAGTTTCCTTGCGGGAAACAGAGCAAGAGGAAGCAGTGGCTTCTTTGCGGGAAACCGGACGAGAGAAAACAGTGGCTTCTTTGCAAGGAACCGGGCGGGAAACAGCGGCAGTTTCTTTGACGGACGGGGAGAACGCGGCGGGCGGAAGTATGCCGGCGCGGGACACGGGAGTGGGGCAGAAACTGGTCCTTTCCGCGGCGGAGCTTCTGGAGCGGATCCGGAACCGGGCGGAACAGTATCTGGCGGAGGGGATTGATGGAGACGCAGATGGGGAGTATGCGGAACGTTCCACCGGTAATTACAACGCCGTGGTGGATAAATGCCTGATCACAGCCTATGAGATGACAGGCGATGAAACGTATCTGGGCTATGTGGAGCGAAACCTGGACATGATGCTGTATTATTTCGACGGGGACGATACGGTTTTCACGCAGAATTCCACGCGGCAGGATCAGGGCAGGGCAATGTATCCGGATCCGTATTTTTATCTGTATACGTATATGGCGGCGCATTTGAGCGGCCGCGGGGCGGGAGGCGCGGAAGCATGCCGGGAGGCGGCGCAGGAGAGTGAGAAAACCGGCAGTGGCAGTGTGTCAGGGAGAGAGGGCTCCGGCAGTGAAATCGCGTCAGAACGTGCGGCCTCTTGCCGGACTGCTGCCGCGGACCGGTTCGATGCGGCGGCCCACAAGATCATCCGGGACTGCGCGGCGCGGGGGGATATAGCGCCGGACTGCATGTATATTTTTATGCTGTACGACTGGCTGAAAGATTATACGTTCCGGGGATACGGCTTTTTGGAATCCTACCGCCGGTATTTTCCCGGATCGCAGGTGCTGCGGGTGAAAAAGCCGGCCTATGTCTGCAGCGTGCTCAATCAGAAAGCCAGGTTCCTTTTCGTGAAGTTCGGGGAGCTGCAGGTGGGCGTGCGGATCGGGGAAGCGTACTGCGATGTGCGGTATTTTCAGCCGCAGCAGATGGAGACCTGGAAGGATGGCTGTGTACTGCGCGCCGTGGCCAGAGGCTGGTACTATCAGCCATGGGATGCGGCCCCGGAAACTTCGGACTGGTGGGCCATGGACCACAGCAGGCGGGAGCGTATCATTACCAGCCGTCTGGATATTACGGTGACGGTGAAGGAGCTGGAGCGGGGCGTTGCGGTGACGGTAAAGACGGAAGGACTGTCCGGCCTGCCGCTGCGGGTGGAGCTGATGGTTCCCGCCCAGAGCGAGCTGGAAACCGATTCGGTGCGGCTGACGGCCCGGGCGGGGGAGAGCCTGATCCTGCGGGACGGTTATCTGCATCTTTATAGCGGCGGCCGGAAGATAAAGATCGGGCCGGGATACGGCACCCATTCCTTCAAGGGGCATTATTCCGGGGAAGAGAAAAACGAGGCCGGCTACAGCATTTTCCTGAACGATTATACGCCGTATGAGAGGACGTTCTGTATCGTGGAGGAGACGTAAAGATTTTGCGGGGCATTGTCGTTGTTTATGAGATCGGTAAGTCAGTCAACCCTGTATGAAGCATGACAGGTTTACAGTCTTGCATAGGTTACATTTCGTTACGAAATTATGAAATAATGACAGGGACAACCCCGAATAAAGCATGACGACAACCTCAGCGGCGCGGCGGTAATCGGAAATCAAAAACTGGATTTTGCGCAGGTGGGATAATGATTTCTTTACATAATGTAATTTATAAAGAAGGGTTTCTCCCTCGAAAATTACGTCATGACTGCGGCTCATTTGTGACGATTTGAAAAAGCAGTTATGAGGAAAGGGGCAGGCATCAAGCTGCAAACCGACCGAGCCGGCAGGCGAGACCGCCGGATGAACAGCACCCGCAATCGTGCGGAGAAAATCGTATTGACTGAACTTGTATATGCCTGACAAATTGCCCGTGTGAGGTCTGCCTGCGGGGAGCAGTACCAGCCCCTTGTCATGTCAGATGCGAAACAGGATGCAGCGAGAATGCTCGGTGAGGAAACAGAGAGAAAGTCTGTCCGGGGGCAACTCAAAGAGAAGCAGCCTGAGCATAAAGCACCGCAGCCCAAAAGGCGGAAACGGGATGAGTGAGAAAGATAGAGCGTTGTGCGGGGGCATTTCTTATGTGCTCCCGCCATAGTCATTTTTAAAAAAGAAAGGCAGTGGAAAAGCTCATGCGGTTGTGCTATAATTGTGGACAGTTGCGTAAACGATTCGATTTACACATGATTTCAGAATTCCGGATGAGCGGGCAGTGAGGGTATGGATTATAAGATAGCCATTTGCGATGATTCAGAATCGGACAGGCAGTACATCGCCGGATTAGCGGCGCAATGGGCCGCAAGCGCGGGTTGCGCGGGGCAGATCGCGCTTTTTGCCTCTTCCGAAAACTTCCTGTTTCACTACGCTGAAAAAAACGACTATGATATTTTACTCCTCGATATTGAAATGGGAGCGATGAACGGTATAGCCCTGGCAAAGAAGCTGCGCCAGGAAAACAGCGCCGTTCAGATCGTGTTCATCACCGGCTTTCCCGACTTCATGGCGGAGGGGTACGAGGTGGCGGCGCTCCATTATCTGATAAAGCCCGTATCGACGGAGAAGCTCTTTCAGGTGCTGGACCGGGCTGCGGGGAACCTCCAAAAGGCGGAGCGGCGGCTGCAGGTCACCTTTGAGAGGGAGACGGAGCTGGTGCAGCTGTCGAAGATCACCTACATTGAGGCGCAAAAGCAGTATGTGGTGATCCACACGGAGAGCGGGGAGTACCGCATGAAAGCGTCGCTGTCGGGGGTGCAGAAAGAGCTGGACGAGTTCTTTTTCAAATGCCAGAGGTCTTTCATCGTTGATCTGCGTTTTGTCCGGAAAATCGACAGCAGCAGTGTCACGCTGAAAAACGGCGCCCGGGTTCCCATCAGCCGGGGTATGGCACAGAAAATCGGCCGGGAGATCATACGTCTTTTCTGAGGTGAGGATATGCTTTTTCAAAGAATGATCGACAGGCGCATCGAGGCGTATCAGAGCGAGCTCATGCGCAAGTACTGCGACGAGGTGGAGTCCATGTACACCAAGATGCGGGGCTGGCGGCACGACTACCACAACCACATCCAGGCCCTTCAGGCCAGTATGGCCCTGGGGCAGTACGACGAGGTCAACCGGTACTTATCCGAACTCAACGACGACCTGACTCACGTGGACACCACCGTCAAGACGGGGCGGGTCATGGTGGACGCGGTCTTAAACGGCAAGCTGAACATCGCCGTTCAGGACGACATCCCCGTCAACGTCAAGGCCCGGGTGCCGGAGGGGACGACCGTCTCGGACGTGGATATGTGCGTCATCATCGGCAACCTCCTGGACAACGCCATTGAGGAGAACAAAAGACTGCCCGCCGCCGGCCGCTTCATCCGGGTCTACATGGGGCGGAAGAACACCCAGCTCTATCTGGCCATCACCAACGCCGCCGGGACCAAACGGGACAAGCGCGGCGGGCTCTTCGCCTCTTCCAAGGGGGCGGACCACGGCTTCGGGCTTTCACGGGTGCGGAGCATCGTCAGGAAATACGGCGGGCTCTTCTCCGCCGACAGCGAAGCCGGGGGCTTCACGGCGGAGATTTTGATACCTCTTGAGCAACAATAAACTTCCGGCGCGTTTCGTTCACCGAAAACGACTTTTGGTTCACGAAACGCGCCGTTTTTATTTTGTTGTGATATGATGGCCCCACAGTCAAAGGAGGGATACATATGGCGGAAAAGGCAAAACAGAAAAAGGAGCCGAAGCGCAAACCCAAATACGGGATGCTGTCCTGTGTGGGGTACATCTACAAGACGCTCTGGCAGTCGGAGCGATGGCTTGTGTTCACCGGGATCTTCACGGTGCCGGTGACAGTGGCGCTGACGGCCCTGGCGCTCTACACGCCCACGCTGGTGCTGAGGGCGCTGGAGAGGTCGGAACGGTTCTCCACAGTGGCGCTGGTGATTTTGGGGCTGCTGCTCACAAAGCTCCTATTTGACCTTGTTAACAACGCCATAGCGGTGCGCGTCAGCTGCTCCGAGTTTTACATTTTTGACCGGATGTCTTATCTGCGGGATGTGTGCATACGGGACCGGGACTGGTATCTGAACTACGACCCGAGAATCCAAAAGCTGGACGAGCGGGCAAACGCGGCGCTCATCAACAATCATTCCGCGGGAGTACATTTCCCCATGGATTTCGCCGGGATCGCGGCGCCGCTCCTCAACTTTGTCCTCTTCGGCGCGGTAATTTCCATGCTCAGCCCCTGGGTCATACTGCTTTTGGCCCTGGGAACGGCGGCGGACTACGGCATGGGCGCCTGGGTCCGGCGGCGGAATTACGCGGACAAGGAAATCCGGGACGCGCTGAGGAAAAAGATAATCTATGTGGGGTACGATCTGCCCGGGGAATTCAAATTTTCCAAAGACATCCGCCTATATAATATGCGAGAGGATCTTCACCGCCGGTTCTCCCGGCTCATGGGGGAGGCCGAGAAGGAGGAACGAAAGGTGGAGCGCCGGAAACTCTCCCACGCCCTGGTGAGCTTTCTCATAATCGCTCTCCGGGACGGGGCGGCATATGCATTCCTCCTGTCCGGGGCGGCGGCGGGAGGCATGGACGCGGCGTCTTTCGTGCTCTATTTCTCCGCCATTACCTCCATGGCGGCGCTGATGGGGGAAATACTTGGCAAAATAGGCACGGTAAACGAGGGAGCCATGCAGGTCTCCGATTTGCGGGAGGATTTGGAGGATACCGGCTGCCTCAACCGCGGTCCGGGTATCCCGGCGCCCTCAGGTCCTTTCTCTATCGAGTTTCGGAACGTATCGTATCAATACCCCGCGGGCGAACGAAAGGTCCTCGACGGCGTCTCTTTCAAAATCGAGCCGGGAGAAAAAATCGCCCTGGTTGGCGTCAACGGCGCGGGGAAGACTACGCTTACCATGCTGATGTGCGGCCTTCTCCTGCCGGATGAGGGGGAGATATTGATTAACGGGCACATTCTGACGGAATATAACCGGGACGAACTCTACGCTCTCTTCGGCGTGGTGCCCCAGGACTACCATCTGCTGCCGGTGTCCATCGCGCAAAACATCGCCTGCGAGATGGAGGAGGACAAGATCGACCGGGCGAAGCTTGCGAGGTGCATTGAGCTTGCGGGGCTGACAGAGAAGCTTGCGTCCCTGCCGCGCGGCGCGGATACGCTCCTGGACCGGGAAGTCAACCGGGACGCGGCGGAGCTGTCCGGCGGCGAGACGCAAAAGCTCCTGCTGGCGCGGCTTTTGTACAAGAATCCCCCGTGCATCGTCCTTGACGAGCCCACGGCGGCACTGGACCCCATCGCCGAGGACCGGATGTACCGAAAGTACAGCGAGATCGCGTCCAACACCACGTCGGTGTTCATCTCCCACCGTCTGGCCTCCACGCGGTTCTGCGACAGGATTTTCCTCCTGGACGGGGCCAGATTTGCCGAGACCGGGACCCACGAGAATCTGATGGCCCTGGGCGGCAGGTACAGGGAGCTTTTCGACATACAGAGCAAATACTACAGGGAGGGGGAGGACAATGGAGAAAACTGAAGAAAAGCGCTCTCTCCGGGAGGAGCGGCGCCTTATCTGGCGGGCGATAAAGCTCTGGCAGACGCTCGTGCCGGGGGTCTGGATGTGGAGCGCGCTTTCACAAGCGGTAAACGCTGTATCGCCGTACTTCGGCCTTTGGATGTCGGCCAGGATCGTCAACGAGCTGTCGGGGGACTGTGAAATACGCACACTGGCCGCGCTGGCCGTCATAACCGTGGCGGGGACTTTCTTCCTGTCAATGCTGGGCAGATTTCTGAAGAGCCGAAGCGATTTGAGCTGGCTCTACGTACATCCGCGCCACATGGAGTATGTGGGTTATACGCAGAACGCATTCCCGTTCGCACACACGGAGGACCCGGATGTGCTTCTGAAAAGCGCGGAAATCGAGGCCGCAAACAGCGCCTTCGAGGGCGGTCTTGTCAGCGTTCGGAGAAACGCGGAATATGTGATCCAGCACGCGCTGAACATCGTCCTGTCGGTCTCCCTCGCCTTTTCCATGTTCACCCTGCGTGGGGAGGGAGAATCCGATGGGTTCCTGGGCTTTTTGAACTCTCCGCTGTCGGCCCTGGCCCTTGCGGTACTCGTCGGGGTGATCGCCTTTCTTCACATCAGGGGCGCGGCGGCGACGGCGGTCAGACTCCAAGAGGCGGTCAGCGAATTACCCTATGAGAACACCCGGGCCTTTGCTTTCTTTCGGCAGAAAGGCTCGGACATGATCTTATTCAACTTAAACCGGGTGGTATTGGCCGAGCGCCGCCAGCGTCTCCATCCCAAGTGGGCGGAGAGAATGGCAGATGCCAGGCGCTGGTCCGGCTCGCGGACAGCGGTGCTGAATGCGGCGCTAAATATTGCCGTATTTATCTTCGTGGCCGGCAGGGCATATGCCGGGGCTTTTGGTATCGGCAGCTTTATCCTCTACCAGGGTGCGGTGACAAGATTTGTGAATGGTTTTTCGGCTCTGGCCTCCTGCCTTGGGGCGCTCCGATACAACAATGGGCATCTTGTGAAGCTCTACGAGTACCTTGACTTGCCCAACGAGATGTACAAGGGCTCCCTGGCGGTAGAGAAGCGGGACGACCTGGACTATGAGATCGAGTTCCGGGATGTGAGCTTCCAATACCCCCGCACCGACGCCTGGGCCCTGCGGCATGTGAACATGAAATTCAGGATCGGCGAGAAGCTGGCCATCGTAGGGGAAAACGGCTCCGGCAAGACCACTTTCATCAAGCTCCTGTGCCGTCTCTACGACCCCACTGAGGGGAAGATCCTGCTCAACGGCATCGACGTCACCCGCTACCGGTTCGACGAGTATATGGGCCTCTTCTCCGTGGTGTTCCAGGACTACACTCTCTTTGACTTCCCTCTGGGGGACAACGTAGCGGCGTCCATGGACTATGACAGGGCCCGTGTCCGCGACTGCCTCATACGTGCCGGCATGGGCGAGAAGCTCAAAAGCCTGGACGCCGAGGCGAAAGAGCGGGGCCGTGACGCCCTGGACCTGGCCGTGGGCCGGGGATACGACTCCGAGGGCATGGACCTTTCCGGCGGCGAGCGGCAGAAGACGGCGCTGGCGAGGGCTCTCTACAAGGACGCCCCCTTCGTCATCCTGGACGAACCCACGGCGGCGCTGGACCCCATTGCCGAGGCGGCGGTCTACGAGGACTTTAACAAGATCGCCGAGGACAAGACCACGGTCTTCATCAGCCACCGCCTCAGCTCCTGCAAATTCTGCGACGAGATCGTCGTCTTCGACCACGGCTCCATCGTCCAGAAAGGCAGTCACGAGGAGCTTGCGGCCGATAAGACCGGCAAATACCACGCCCTTTGGACCGCCCAGGCGCAGTATTATACTGCCGGGTAATCAGATAAGCGCGGCTTTCGGCCAGAACCAACCGAAAGCTGCGCTTTTTGTCGCCAGTTGTTCCTGCGGATGTATGATAGATTCCGGTCTGAAATGCAGAATAAGGCAAAGTTCGCAACGGTTTCGGGTAAAATGAATATCGACTCCAAAGGGCGGAAACCGGCTTTTGGCATATTTTTAACCTGCTGCGGCCGCAAAATCCCTTGACATTCCCGCGGCCGCGGGTTATGATGGGGAAGATAAAGGTTGAGACGGAGAGGAGTACATCCGAGACCCTGACAGAGAGGACCGCCCGGCGGGTGGAAGGCGGTCCGAGAAAGTGCGGATGGAAGGTCGCTCCGGAACCGAGACGGGGAACCGAGGGAAACGTTCGAAGGTTTGACGGTGCGGGCGGCCGGGGACGGCGGCAGCAGCGGAGAGGGACGGCCCTGCATAGTAACCGTTTCCGCGCGGCCTGCGTTAAAGGGCCATGGAGATGTGAGGCGGCGGCCGCGGTTAAAACGCGCCGGCAGTCCGCAGGGGAATGGTTTCCCGTGCGGCGGAGCGCTTCACGAACAAAGGTGGTACCGCGATCGATTCGCCCTTTGCATACGGAGGTGTGCAGAGGGCTTTTTTGCGGGGAGCGTTACCGGAGGCGGAGCGGACGGGCAGGATCCGCAGGACGCGCACAGAGGGGGTGATCAGGTGCAGGCAAAAGGGACGAAACGGAAACAGGAGACCAGCTGCGAAAGCTGCGCCAATCTGGTCTATGACGAGGAGTATGAAGAGTATGTCTGCGATGTGGACATGGACGAGGATGATTACGGCCGTCTCATGACGGACCATTCCTTTCAGTGCCCCTATTACCGCAACGGCGACGAGTACGCGGTGGTGCGGCACCAGATGTAGGAACAGCAGCCGGGTGAAAAATTTTATTTAAATATAGCAGGAGGATTTTCATGAAAGAACTGGAAAAAAACTATAACCCCTCGCAGATCGAGGGAGCGATCTATGACCGCTGGATGAGCCGCGGGTATTTTAAGGCGAAGCCCAATCCGGACAAGAAACCGTTTACGATCGTGATGCCGCCGCCCAATATCACGGGCCAGCTGCATATGGGCCACGCCCTGGACAATACGATGCAGGACATCATCATCCGCTACCGCCGGATGCAGGGTTATGAGGCGCTGTGGCAGCCGGGCACGGACCACGCGGCCATCGCGACGGAGGTGAAGGTGATCGAGAACCTGAAGGCCCAGGGGATCGAGAAAGAGGACCTGGGCCGCGAGGGTTTCCTGGAGAAATGCTGGGACTGGCGGAAAGAGTACGGCGGCCGGATCATTAACCAGCTCCACAAGATGGGCTCTTCCGCCGATTGGGACCGGGAACGGTTCACCATGGACGAGGGCTGCTCGGAAGCGGTGCTGGAGGTGTTTACACGCCTATATGAAAAAGGTTACATTTATAAAGGTTCCCGCATCATCAACTGGTGCCCGGTGTGCCAGACCTCCATTTCCGACGCGGAGGTGCTGCATGAGGAGCAGGAGGGCCATTTCTGGCATATCAATTACCCGATCGTGGGCGAAGAGGGCCGCTTCGTGGAGATCGCGACGACCCGTCCGGAGACGCTTCTGGGCGATACGGCCGTGGCGGTGAACCCGGACGACGAGCGGTACCAGGATCTGGTCGGGAAAATGCTGGAGCTGCCCCTGACCGGACGCCAAATCCCGGTGATTGCCGACGCCTATGTGGATAAAGAATTCGGGACCGGCTGCGTGAAGATCACCCCGGCCCACGACCCCAACGATTTCGAGGTGGGCAAACGGCATGGCCTGGCGGAGATCAATATCATGAACGACGACGCCACGATCCGCCTGCCGGGCAGCAAATACGACGGAATGGACCGCTATGAGGCCCGCAAGGCGATGGTGGCGGATCTGGACGCCCTGGGCCTTTTGGTGAAAGTGGTTCCCCACACCCACGCGGTCGGTACTCACGACCGCTGCGGCACCACGGTGGAGCCGATGATCAAGCCTCAGTGGTTCGTGAAGATGTCGGAAATGATCAGGCCCGCGGTGGAGGCCGTGAAGAACGGGGAGATCACGCTGCTGCCCCAGCGGATGGACAAAAATTATTACAGCTGGACCGACAATATCCGCGACTGGTGCATTTCCCGGCAGCTCTGGTGGGGCCACCGGATTCCGGCCTACTACTGCGATGACTGCGGCGAGATGACCGTGGCCAAGACCCGTCCGGAGAAATGTCCGAAATGCGGGAGCGTGCATCTGCGGCAGGACGAAGACACGCTGGACACCTGGTTTTCTTCGGCGCTTTGGCCGTTTTCGACGCTGGGCTGGCCGAAGCAGACGGAGGATCTGAAATATTTCTACCCGACGGATGTGCTGGTGACCGGATACGATATCATTTTCTTCTGGGTGATCCGCATGATCTTCTCCGGCTACGAGCAGACCGGAGAGAAGCCGTTCCATACGGTGCTGTTCCACGGCCTGATCCGGGATTCCCTGGGCAGGAAGATGAGCAAGTCCCTGGGCAACGGCATCGACCCGCTGGATGTCATTGACAAATACGGGGCCGACGCGCTGCGCATGACGCTGGTGACCGGCAATGCCCCC
>CANQUA010000063.1 GCA_947626915.1 uncultured Lachnospiraceae bacterium | reverse complement strand
TTGGTTAAAGAATTTATATTAAAATATCAGAAGGAACTCCTGTCAATGTGGGAGACCGAAGTGTATAAAAAGCTTCCGCCCTTGGATTGGCATCCGCCAGGCATGACGGAACATTCGTGCAGGCGCGATTTTCCATCAAATCAGGCGACTGGCTGAACTGTTACGGCAAGTTTATAAAATTCACAATAATCCGCTATATTTTTCCTGACGGAAAGAGTATAATGTTCTCAGAGAATATAGGAGTTTAGGAGGGATACCGTGAATAGGAAAACATCTTTGATGATTGGCGTATCTTTACTGGCTGTCGCAATTTGCTTGATCGGCTATGCAGGTAATCATCCCGAAGCAGCATTTCCATGGAGCAACAGAGTGACATTTATGCTTTATGGAATGTATATTTGGCTGATCTTCAAATTTTTGCTGGTTCCCATACTCCAAAAAACAAGAAAAATACCTTTAAAGGGGAGTTTACTAAGAGCGGCAATTTACTTTTCTTTATCAGTTATATTTTTTGTGCTTGAGATATCAGGGGAAAAAGTGGACGTTTATACCATTCTCAGAGGATTTATTGTTATTGGCGGAATAGATGTTGGCATCGAAAATTTTTCTGTTTGGATGAAGCAGAAAAAATAAGCGCTATGATCACAAACAGAGTCAATTTTTAATTTTATGTGGATAAGTCCGCGCTGATATGTTATAATTTAGCATATTGGCTGGCGGGCTTTTTCATGAGTGATTTTACTCCGGACGTGTATGCCGACGGCAGCCAGAAGAGTCAGACAAAAGAAATTTGTTGTAATTGCCCCGATGATGGCCGGAAAATCGGAAAAACAGGCTGTGATTATCCGCAAATAGGGCCCGCGGCATGAAAATGAGACCGTGCAGGCGGTTCACGGACGGGGCAAAAAAATTATGAATGATGCACAGAATATTAGGAGATTTCCATGAGAAAATTGGCGCTAAGTGACGAAATATTGCTGTCTGTCCAGCAGCCGGCCCGCTATATCGGCGGGGAAGTGAATATGGTCGTTAAGGATCCGGCAAAGGCGGCGATCCGTTTCTGTATGTGTTTCCCCGATGTTTACGAGATCGGCATGTCCCATCTGGGGATCCAGATCCTCTACGACATGTTCAACCGGCGGGACGACGTGTACTGCGAGCGGGTCTATTCGCCGTGGACCGATATGGACCGGCTCATGCGGGAAAAACAGATCCCGCTTTTCGCGCTGGAATCCCAGGACCCTGTAAAAGAGTTTGATTTCCTGGGTATTACGCTGCAGTACGAGATGTGCTACACCAATGTACTGCAGATCCTGGATCTGAGCGGTATCCCGCTGCACGCTTCCGACCGCGGCGAAGACGACCCAATCGTGATCGGCGGCGGCCCCTGCGCCTACAATCCGGAGCCGCTGGCGGAGTTTTTCGACATTTTCTATATCGGGGAAGGCGAGACGGTGTATGACCGCCTGTTTGATGTCTATAAAGAAATCAGGAGCCGGGGAGGCAGCCGTCTGGAGGTTCTGCAGGCGGCCGCCCGGATACCGGGGCTTTACGTGCCGGCCTTTTATGACGTGACCTATGGGGAGGACGGAACCATTACTTCCTTTGAGCCCAACGATCCCCATGCGCCCCGCACCGTCACCAAGGAGCTGGTGGTGCATATGGACGATGCCTGCTACATCGAAAAGCCCCTGGTCCCGTTTATCAAAGTGACCCAGGACCGGGTGGTGCTGGAAATCCAGCGGGGCTGCATCCGCGGCTGCCGGTTCTGCCAGGCGGGGACCATCTACCGGCCGCTTCGGGAACACAGCCTGGAATATCTGAAGCATTATGCGGTGAAAATGCTGAGAAGCACCGGCCATGAGGAGATTTCGCTCAGTTCCTTAAGCTCCAGCGATTATTCCCGGCTGGAGGAACTGATTCATTTCCTGATCGGGGAGGTGGAGGGCAAGGGCATCAATATTTCCCTGCCGTCTTTGCGGATCGACGCGTTCTCCCTGGATGTGATGAGCAGGGTGCAGGACGTGAAGAAGAGCAGCCTGACCTTCGCGCCGGAGGCCGGTTCCCAGCGTCTCCGGGACGTGATCAACAAGGGCCTGACGGAAGAGGATATTCTTCGGGGGGCCAGGGACGCGTTCCTGGGCGGATGGAGCCGCGTGAAACTGTATTTTATGCTGGGACTGCCGACGGAAACGGAAGAGGATCAGAAAGGAATCGCCTATCTGTCGGAAAAAGTAGCGGAGACCTTTTATGATCTGCCCATGGAGCAGCGCCAGCGCCGGGTGCAGATCGTGGCCAGCTCTTCCTTTTTCGTGCCCAAACCGTTTACGCCGTTCCAGTGGGCCAGACAATGCACGAAGGAGGAATTCCTGGAGAAGGCCTGGCTGGTGCGGGACACCTTCAAACAGATGAAGAATTTTAAGAGTCTGAAATACAACTGGCACGAGGCGGATCTGAGCGTACTGGAGGGCGTGCTGGCCCGGGGCGACCGCCGGGTGGCCCCCGTGATTGAGGAGGCCTACAAAAGAGGCGCGATGTTCGATTCCTGGGGAGAACGTTTCGACAACGAGCTCTGGATGTCGGCCTTTGACGCCTGCGGCGTGGACCCGGATTTCTATACGGTCCGGGAACGGAGCCTGGAAGAGCTCCTGCCCTGGGATTTTATCGATACCGGCGTGACGAAGCAGTTCCTGAAGCGGGAATGGGAGCGGGCCCGGGAAGGCGTTGTGACTCCCAACTGCCGCATGCAGTGTTCCGGCTGCGGCGCAAGAATGTTCGGAGGAGGTGTCTGCTATGAAAATCCGGATTAAATTCCGCAAGCAGGGAGCCATGAAATTTATCGGGCATCTGGACATTATGCGCTATTTCCAGAAGGCAATGCGCCGGGCGGAGGTGGACATCCGCTACAGCGAAGGCTTCAGCCCCCACCAGATCATGTCCTTCGCCGCGCCTCTGGGCGTCGGCATATTGAGCAATGGGGAATATCTGGATATAGAGGTCCTGTCGACGGGAAGTTCCGCGGAAATGACGGACAGGCTGAACCGCGTCATGTCGGAGGGCATGGAGATACTGTCCTATAAACGGCTGGACGATGCCGCGCCCAGCGCCATGTCCCTGGTAGCCGCCGCGGATTATACGGTGTGGTTCCGGCCCGGAAAAGAACCGGAGGATCCGGAAGCCTTTTTCGCGGCCATGGAGCGGTTCTATGCCCGGGAAAGCATTCCGATTCTGAAAAAGACAAAAAAGGGAGAGCGGGAGATCGACTTAAGGCCGCTGATCTACCGCCTGGAGCGGAGACGGAAGCCTGCGGAGGGTTCTCTGTGCCAGGGGCCTGAAACAGAAGCCCCCGGCTGCGGCGACGCCGTTTTCATGCAGATTTCTGCCGGCAGCGCCGATCATATCAAGCCGGAGCTGGTGATGGAGGCCCTCTGTCAGTACGCGGGCCTGGAACTCCCGCCGTTCGCGTTTCAGGTTCAGCGGGAAGAGGTCTATGCGGACCTGGATCCCGGCGCGGGAGAGGAGCGAACCGGCGCGGACTCCGCCGGCGGCCGCCGGCTGGTCCCGCTGGAAGCATTGGGAGAAGACATTGAATAAGATGATCATCACGAGGCTCGACGGCCGTATCCTGACCCTGCTGACGGAGGATTTCCGGGCGGTGCAGATCGACGCCGATGAGCAGGAACCGTCGATCCTCGGAAATATTTATATCGGAAAAGTGAAGGATATTGCAAAAAACATCAACGCGGCTTTCGTGGATCTGGGATGCGGGGTCACCGGATATTACAGTCTGGACGCCAATCCGGTACACCATTTTGCCGCGCCGGTTTCCCTGCGGGAAGGTCCGGACGGACAGTCCCGGCCGCTCCGCCCCGGAGACGAGATCCTGGTCCAGGTATCCAGGGACGCGGTGAAGACCAAAGCGCCGGTTTTGTCGGCGTATTTGAATCTTCCCGGCCGGTACTGTGTGCTGACCGCGCTTAAGACCAGTTTGAGTTTTTCCGGAAAGATTGCAGATAAGGAATGGAAACGGCGGATGAGCGGCTTTTTGATGCCGGAAAAGGATGACGATCTCGGCGTGATCGTCCGGACCAACGCCGCGGACGCGGAACCGGAGGAGGTCCTGGAAGAATTCCGCCGCCTGAAAGCACGGTACCGGCGCATTCTGGAATCGGGGCGGTTTCGGACCTGTTACTCTCTGCTTTATTCCGAACTGCCGCCGTATATAGCGCGGCTCCGCGACGCATACGACTCCGCCGTGCAGGAGATCCTGACGGACGACCCGGAGATCTGCGAAGCGGTTAAGCGGTACCTGGCGGAGGAACGGCCCCGGGATCTGGAAAAGCTCCGTTTCTACCAGGATCCGCTGCTTCCGCTGTCCAAACTGTATTCGGTCGAAAAGATCCTTCACGACGCCCTGCAGAAAAAAGTCTGGCTGAAATCCGGCGGCTATCTGGTCGTGGAACCGACGGAAGCCCTGACGGCGATCGACGTCAATACGGGAAAATACAGCGGGAAGAAGCTCATGCGGGAAACCATCCGGCTGATCAATCTGGAGGCGGCGGAGGAGATCGCCCGGCAGCTCCGGCTGCGCAATCTGTCCGGGATCATCCTCGTGGACTTCATCAACATGGAGAGCCAGGCCGACCGGGACGAACTGATGCGGGTCCTGACCGCCGCCTGCGAGAAAGACCCGGTCCGCACGGTCGTGGTCGACATGACCAGGCTGAATCTGGCGGAGCTGACGCGCAAGCGGATCCGAAAGCCTCTGCACGAACAGGTTTCACCGGCCCGGCCGTAAGTCCCGGCAACAGGGCCCGGCGTCCGGAAGCGGCCGCGCGCAGGCCGCCGTCTGGTGAAAATGCCGGCGTGCGGGCAAAGAATGAATTGACACCCGGACGGCGGAGTGCTAAAATGCAATTTGATTATTTGAAAACGGAGTGCAGTATGAAAAAATGGATGTTGCTTTTGACCGTCTGGACCGGCATCTTGCTCTTCGGAACGGAAGCATATGCCGGCCAGCTGATTTACGACGGAGTCGGTCATTATTATGCTTATGATGAAAATACGTACCATGTGGGGTGGCTGCAGTTAGGGGACGACTGGTACTATTTTGAAGAGAACGGCTATGCGCGCCACGGCTGGGTTACGGAGGACGGCAAGGACTACTTTTTAAGCTATCTCGACAGCAAGATGGTCGTGGATCTGACGTTCACGATCGACGGTGTGATCTGCCGTTTCGACTCGGACGGGGTCTGCACCCGGCTCCCCGGCGATTACGAGGGCTGGATGAAAAACGAGGTCACCTGGTACTACCGGCTGTCGGACGGCACGTTCCTCGGAGACGGGTGGCACCTGATCGACGATACCTGGTATTATTTTGACGACGAAGAATATATGGTAACCGGGATGATCACGGACGGCGGCGAGACCTATTATCTGGACGAGGACGGAGCGATGGTCCACGACGTTTCCCTGACGTTCGACGATATGATCTATACCTTCGGAAGTTCCGGCGCGCTTATCAAGAAAGAAAAGGTCTGGCCCTACAAAGAGATCGCCGTGGACATTCCCGACGAGGAAAAAAGCGATCTGCGAAAAACGGTCGACGGGATGGCGGATTCGATCCTTTCCGCGATCACGAACAGCACCATGAACCGGCGGCAGAAAGCGGAGGCGATCTACGCGTGGGTGCGCGGCAATTTCCGCTATACCGGCCATTCCGCGACCCGCGACTGGGTGGAAGAGGCCTATCAGGGCTTCCGCAAACGGCACGGGGACTGCTATACTTATTTTTCCGTATCGCAGGCGCTGCTGATCCGGGCGGGGATCCCCTGCATAGAGGTCTGCCGCTCCACCGACAACGATCACTGGTGGAACCTGGTTCAGTCGGACAGCGGAAACTGGTACCATTTTGACACGACGCCCCGAAGACTGGGCGGTTATTTCTGCATGTGGACCGATCAGCAGATGCACGACTACTCCGTGTCCCACGGCAACTGTTTTGAATTCGACCGTTCGCTGTATCCGCCGACGCCCTGATTTTTTGGACGTCTCTGCGGATCAAAATCAAATGGCAGGAGAAGAGAAAACCATGGATGAATTAATTGAATTACTGGAAGAGATCAACCCGGAAGCGGAATACCGCACCTGTGAAACGCTGATCGACGACGGGTTTTTGACGTCCTTCGAACTGGTCATGCTCGTGACCCAGATCCAGCAGACCTTCGGCGTCACGATCCCTCCGACCCGCATCATTCCGGAAAACTTCAATTCGGCGGAGAGTATTTACAATCTGATCCGTGAACTTGGGGGCGACTGCTGAAATGCTGCTGGTTTCTTACAAATTCGCCGCTTTTTTCGCGGGGCTTGCGGTCGTTTATTACAGCATTCCCCGCAGATATCAGTGGGTGCTGCTTCTGGCCGCCAGCTATTTGTTTTATGCGGGAGGCGGGCCCGTGTACCTGCTCTATCCCATGGCGACGACCCTGAGCGTATGGCTGATCGCCAGGCGGCTGTCGGCGATGGAACGGCCGTCGAAGAGACTGCTGCTTTTGGGGCTGCTGCTTAATTTCGGCATACTGGCCGTCCTGAAATATACCAATTTCGCGCTGGGCAATCTGAACCGTCTGGCCGGAACGGACTATTCCGTAAGCTGGGTCCTCCCGCTGGGAATTTCTTACTATACTTTTCAATCCATGGGGTACCTGATCGACGTATATCACGGCAAATACAAGGCGGAGCCGAATCTGGCGCGGTTCGCCTTGTTTGTGTCGTTTTTCCCGCAGATGACGGCCGGGCCGATCAACCGGTTCGACGCCATGAAACAGGAGCTGTTTGCCGAGCACCGCCCGGACTCCGTACGGATCTGGACGGGCGCGCAGCGAATGCTGACCGGCTATTTTAAGAAGCTGGTGATCGCCGACCGGATCGGTCCCGCAGTGTCCGCAATCATTGCTTCGCCGGAGGTGTTCGACGGCCCTTACGTGCTGCTCGGCATGCTGGGCTATACGGTCTGGATGTACGCGGATTTTGCGGGCGGCATCGATATCGTGATCGGGGCGGCCCAGATACTGGGGATCCGGATGACGGAGAATTTTGACCGGCCGTTTGCGTCCCGCAGTCTGGCGGAGTTCTGGCGCAGATGGCACATGTCCCTGATGCAGTGGCTGCGGGAATACATTTTCTTCCCGGCGGCCTCCAGCCGGTTCAGCCAGAAGACGGCGGCGCTTTTCCAGAAGTGGTTCGGGAAGAAATGCGGCCGGAAAGCGCCGGTCTATATCGCCAATCTGACGGTCTGGCTGATCGCCGGCATCTGGCACGGCGCTTCGTGGAATTTTGTGGTCTGGGGACTCGCTAACTGCGTCGTCATGCTGATTTCGGCGGAACTGACGGGCGTATACCGGAAGTTTCGCAAACGGTTCGCTTTTACCGGGCGGAAATGGTACCGCTGTTTTGAGGTGGTCCGGACGTTCCTTTTGTTCTGCTGGCTGGAAATGTTCGAATATTATCCGTTCATGACCGTGTTTGCGATGACGGCCAATCTGGCGGCGTCCCTGGCAAGCGGAAGCCTGGCGGACGGGCGGCTGCAGCTTCTGGGCCTGGAGCGCGCCGACTGGCTGGCGCTTCTGATTTCGGTCCTTCTGCTGGTGCTGTCCGGCATTCTGACCGGGGAGAAACGAATTTCCGCCCGCATACGGCGCAGCCCCGCCTGGATGCAGTACGCCGCCGTTTTCGGCCTGTTTCTGGCGGTCCTGATCACCGGAGTATACGGGCGCGGGTATGAGGCCAGCCAGTTTATTTACAATCAGTTCTGAGGGGGAAGGACATGAAGGCGAAATGGAAGATACCGCTGATTCTTACCGCCGCGGCCTCGCTGCTTCTCCTGGCCGGGCTGCAGCGCCTGCTGGTTCCGAAATATATGGGAAAAGTGGTGGAAGGTTCCTTTATTGAAGAATATTATAAAGAAGATACGCCGCACGATGTGATTTTCCTCGGGGACTGCGAGGTGTATGAAAATATTTCCCCGGTTACCCTGTGGCGGGAATACGGGATCACCAGCTATATCCGCGGCAGCGCCCAGCAGCTGATCGCCCAGTCCTATTATCTGCTGGAGGATACGCTGCGTTACGAGACGCCCAAAGCGGTCGTGTTCAATGTCTCGGCCATGCAGCAGTACGAGCAGGAGAATGAGACCTACAACCGCATGACCCTGGACGGGATGCGCTGGTCTTCGTCCAAATGGAACGCGATCCGGGAAACAATGACGGACGGCGAGCACATGCTCGAGTATCTGTTCCCGATCCTGCGCTTCCATGACCGGTGGAAGGAGCTGGAATCGGATGATCTGCGGTACTTTTTTACGAAAAAGCAGGTCTCCCATAACGGATACTATATGCGGGCGGACGTCCGTCCCGTGGGCAATCTGCCGGTCGAGCGGAGGAGAAGGGACTATTCGTTTGACGACAGGGCGTGGGAATACCTGGACCGCATCCGGCTTTTGTGCGAACAAAACGGGATCTGCCTGATCCTCATGAAGGCCCCGTCGCTCTATCCCGCGTGGTACGAGCAGTGGGACGCGCAGATCCGGGAATACGCGCAGGAACACGGTCTGCAGTACCAAAACTGCATCGAAGCGGCCGATGAGATCCAGATCGATTTCACGCAGGATACCTACGACGGCGGGCTCCATATGAACGTGTACGGTGCGGAAAAAATGTCCCGGTACTGGGGAAAGATCCTGTCGGAGATCCCGGGCGTGGAGGACCGGAGAACGGATGAGAAACTGGCCGCCGTCTGGAACGCCAAAGGAGAATATTATGATGCCATGAAAGCGCAGCAGGAGCAGGAATTTGCGCAGTTCGGCTATCTTGTGCAGTTTTATACGGAGGAGTAAAGGAGGAGACGGATCATGAAAAAAATGCTGAAGAACAGGGAGAACGGCAAAGCCTGGCTGCTGGCGGCCGCTCTGCTTCTGGTTTCCGCAACCGCGTGCGGACGGCAGACGGCGGCGGGAACGGTTCCGCCTGCCGAAAGCACGGCGGCGGAGAGCGAGGCGGATGCGGGCGGTTCTTCCGCGGAAACGGCGGGAACGAAGTCCGCGGCGGATGCGGACGGAAGCGGGACTTCCGGAAACGGAACGGCGGCTGCGGGAACAGGCAAAACCGAAACGACGGCGGAGAAAATGACAGACGCGGAAAACGGTACAGCTGCCGGGGAAACGACGGCCTCAGAAAGCGAAACAAACGCATCGAAAGCGGCCGCCGCGGAAACCGGGGCAACCGCGGATGATACAACCGCCGCGGGAACCACGGCGGCAGAGAGCGGAATGACCGCATCCGGTGCAGCAGCCGGGGAAACGACGGCGGAAACCGCGGCTGCAGAAACCGAAACAAACACGGAGACGGCCGCGGCCGGGACAGACCCGGCCGAAACCACCGCGCCGGCCGCGGAAACCGAAACCGCGCCGCCGGAAACCGCCGCTGAGACTGCCGCGCCGCCGGCCGCATCCGGTTATGATTTCGTGTATAACGGAACCGTGATCGCCATGGGAACGGCAGCCGCGCCGGTTCTGGAAGCGCTGGGAGAGCCGGAGAGTACGTTTGAGCAGGACAGCTGCGCCTACCAGGGAAAAGATATCGTGTATTCCTATCCGGGCTTCGAACTCAGCACCTATCCCCTCGACGGGACAGAGACGATTGCCTCCGTCTATTTCCTGGACGATACGGTTGCGACGGCGGAAGGGATCCGGATCGGTTCCTCCGACGCGGACGTAACGGCCGCCTACGCCGGGCGGTATGAGGTGGAGTTCGACGTATACAGGATGGCGGACGATAAGACGGAACTGATTATTTACGTGACGGACCACGCGGTTGACGCCGTCGAATACCTTACCCTTACAGACGGTCTTTAAAAACAGGAGCACGGCCATGGTGAAAAACGTACTGGAATATCTGGAGAAATCGGAAGAGAAATATGGGACGCACTGCGCGTATAAGGATTCCTGCCGTTCCTATACGTTTCAGGAGACCGGAAGGACGGCCCGGGCGATCGGGAGTTTTATCGGAAAACTGGGAATTTCCGGACGTCCCGTAGCTGTTTTTATGGAGAAGAGCGCGTCGATGATCGTGGCCTTTCTCGGGACCCTTTACGGGGGATGCTTTTATTGTCCGATCGACGTGTCGATGCCGGAAGAGCGGATCCGCACGATCTTTTCCGTACTGGAACCGGCCGCCGTTCTGACGGAAGCCGCGCTTATTGACCGGGCGAAAGCGGTTTCCGGGGAGAAGCCGGTGTTCCTTTTTGAGGAGCTGGCGGGGGGGCAGGCGGACGCGGAAGTCATTTCGGCGGTCCGTGCCGGCGCTGTCGATACGGACCCGCTGTACGTCCTGTTTACAAGCGGTTCTACCGGGCGGCCGAAAGGAGTGGTCGTCAGCCACCGCGTGATTATCAACAATATGGAATGGCTGGCCTCGGAGTACGCTTTTTCCGAACAGGACATATTCGGGAATCAGGCGCCCTTGTATTTTGACGTTTCCGATCACGACGTTTACGGCCCGCTGAAGTTCGGCTGCTGTACGGTGATCATTCCGCCGGAGCTTTTTACGTTCCCCGCCAGACTGATCTCGTTCCTGAACCGGAACCGCGTCACGGCCATATTCTGGGTTCCCTTTGCGCTGAACGTCGTGGCGGAGCTGCGCGGGCTTGAGGCGGAGCTGCCGTCCTGCCTGAAATTTATCTTTTTTGCCGGCGAAGTCATGCCGATGAAGCAGCTGAACTATTGGAGGCGGTATCTTCCGGACGCGGTCTACTGCAATATGTACGGCCCGACGGAAACCTATGTCTGCACCTACTATAACGTGGACCGCGGGTTTTCCGACGACGAAACGCTGCCCATCGGGCGGCCCTGCGGCAATATCCGCATCCTGGTGCTGGATGAGGAGAACCGGCTCGTCACGCCGCAGACCGGAGGGCAGGGAGAGCTGTGCGTCGCGGGCTGCACGCTGGCCTGCGGGTATTATAACGATCCCGAAAAAACGGCACAGCGCTTTGTGCAGAACCCGCTGAATCCCCATTATCCGGAAATCATCTACCGGACCGGGGATCTGGTCAGCTATAACGACCGGGGAGAACTTTTGTATCACAGCCGCATGGACTTCCAGATCAAGCGGCTTGGCTACCGGATCGAGCTGGGAGAGATCGAGGCGGCGGCCGGACGGATCGGGGCGGTGCGGGAGTGCGCCTGCATTTACGACCCGGGCAGGCAGAAGATCCTGTTTTTGTATACAGGAACGCAGACGGACAAAAAGGAACTTGCCAGGGCCCTCGGCGAGAAAATTCCCCGGTATATGATGCCCAATCAATATATTTACCTGGACGAAATGCCCAGAAACGCCAACGGAAAAATCGACCGCAAATATTTAGGGGAGTTATACAGAGCAAAATGAAACGAAACGGGAAAAGGATTGCAGGGATGGGGGGACTTCTTTTCGGCTGTATCCTGCTTGCCGGCTGTTCGTATGATTTCGGCGCCTGGTCTGCGGAATCGGAACCGAAGGCGGTGATCCGGATCCAGTCGGAGACCGACGGACTGTCCGAGCAGGAGATGAAAGACCTGATCGCGTCCATGGTGGCGGAAAGCGAGGGCCGGACGGAGGTAGAACCGGGGGACGTTCTGTCGGAAGAAGAAATAGAGGAGATCGGGCTCGGCCGCCTGTTTTACCAGAGCCGGATCACCGATTCCATTTTTGAGCGGATCGACGGCAAATCCTATAAGGAGGGCTGCCCCGTATCGAGGGACGACCTGCGGTACCTGCGGATCCTCCATTATGATTTTGACCACAATATCCGGGCGGGAGAACTGATCTGCCACAAGGCGCTCAGCGACGATATGATGGATATTTTCCTGAAGCTGTACGAGGCGGAATATCCGATCGAAAAGGTGCTGCTGGTGGACGAATACGGCGCCGACGACGATCTGTCCAGTTCCGACAATAACACGTCCTGCTTCAATTACCGGAACGTAAGCGGCGGCTCGCGTCTTTCCATGCACGCGTACGGCGCCGCGATCGACATCAATCCGCTCTATAATCCGTATCTCACCTGGCCGGGCGGGCAGCTGAACTGCGCTCCGGCCAACGGGACCGATTATATTGACCGCAGCCGGGATTTTTTATATAAGATCGACGAGGAGGATCTCTGTTATCAGCTGTTTACGGAGGCCGGCTTTTCCTGGGGAGGTTCCTGGCAGAGCAACCCGGATTACATGCACTTTTCCAGAAGCGTATGGGACTGAACGCTTCTCGTTTCCGCTGTTTTTCCGGATTTTTTCCGCAACAGGTCAGCCAGCTGCAGGATATGATAGGAAATCACTTGCTTTTTCCGCATTTTTTGTAAAATACAGGTTGACATTCCTGACAGAAAATGTTAAGATTACAAAGTGTGCCGCACAGCGAGGTAACAAGCTTCGGACGGGATTGGCCGGATCCGGACACCACAGCTGGCGAGTAATGATAAGAAGGAGGTGCCAAGTATGTACGCTATTATTGCTACCGGCGGTAAGCAGTACAAGGTATCCGAGGGCGATGTCATCAGAGTGGAAAAGCTGGATGCAGAGGCCGGCGCTGCCGTTACCTTTGACCAGGTGCTTGCGGTGAGCGACGGAGAGTTAAAAGTCGGATGTCCGACCGTAGACGGAGCCAGCGTTTCCGCGACCGTAGAGAAGCAGGGCAAAGCGAAGAAAGTGATCGTTTACAAGTACAAGAGGAAAACGGGCTATCATAAAAAGAACGGTCACAGACAGCAGTACACCCAGGTTAAGATCGATAAGATCAACGCTTAATTATGATACGTGTGACAGTTTATGCAGATTCGGAGCAGGTCTACAGGGAGATTCTTCTGAGCGGACATGCCGGACTGGCAGAGGCCCCGGCGGAAGGCCAGGAGCTGGTATGCGCGGCCGTATCGGCGCTGACGCTGAATATGGCCAATTCCGTAGAGCAGTTCACAGACGACCGTTTCCTGGCGGAGGAAGACGCCGATGCGGGAGTATTTCATTTCCGTTTTGAGGATACGATCAGTTCCGAATCCAGGCTCCTTATGAATTCGCTGGTATTTGGACTTCTGAATATCGCGGAGGAGTATGGAGAACCTTATATTCATATTCGATTCAAGGAGGTGTAACAGATGTTTCAGATGAACCTTCAGCTGTTTGCTCATAAGAAGGGCGTCGGTTCCACGAAGAACGGCAGAGATTCCGAGTCGAAGCGTTTAGGCGCGAAACGGGCTGACGGACAGTTCGTTCTGGCAGGCAATATTCTTTACAGGCAGCGCGGAACCAAGATCCATCCCGGAATCAACGTAGGACGGGGCGGCGACGATACGCTGTTTGCCATGGTAGACGGGATTGTGAGATTCGAGAGAAAGGGCAGAGACAAAAAGCAGGTTTCTGTTTATCCGAAAACCGAAGTTGCTGAATAATTTCCAATGCCTTCATACAGCTTGTATGGAGGCATTTTCGTTACGAGGGGTTGTTGTTTATGTTTTCAGACCGTGCAAAAATATTTATTAAATCGGGAAACGGCGGCGACGGACACGTCAGCTTCCGCAGGGAGCTCTATGTGCCCGCGGGCGGACCTGACGGGGGAAACGGAGGCCGGGGCGGCGATATCATTTTTCAGGTCGACGAAGGGCTCAACACGCTGACGGATTTCCGCTATAACCGTAAATTCGTGGCGAAGAGCGGAGAGCCGGGAGGCAAAAAACGCTGCAGCGGGAAGAACGCGGAGGATCTGGTGATCAAGGTCCCTGAAGGCACCGTAATCAAGGAGTTCGAGACCGGCAAGGTAATTTCCGACATGTCGGGAGAAAACCGGAGAGAGGTCATTTTAAAGGGCGGCAGAGGGGGCCTGGGCAACATGAACTTCGCTACCGCGACGATGCAGGCGCCGCAGTACGCCCAGCCGGGACAGCCGGGCCAGGAGCTGTGGGTGCAGCTGGAGCTGAAGGTCATCGCGGATGTGGGGCTGGTAGGCTTTCCGAACGTGGGCAAATCCACCCTGCTGTCGCGCGTGAGCAACGCCAGGCCCAAGATTGCCAATTATCATTTTACGACGCTGAATCCCCACCTGGGCGTGGTGGATCTGGACGAGGGCGCGGGCTTTGTCATGGCGGATATCCCCGGCCTGATCGAGGGCGCTTCCGAGGGGATCGGTCTGGGACATGAGTTCCTGCAGCACATCGAGCGGACGAAAGTGCTGATCCATGTGGTGGACGCGGCTTCCGTCGAAGGGCGGGATCCGGTGGAGGACATCCGGATCATCAACGAGGAGCTGGCCGCCTACAATCCGGATCTGCTGAAGCGTCCGCAGGTGATCGCCGCCAACAAAATGGACGCGATGTATGAGGAGATGGACGCCCAGGGAAACATTACCGACCCGGTGGGACGCCTGCGGGCGGCGTTTGAGCCGCAGGGCATTCCGGTATTTCCCATCTCCGCGGTCAGCGGCCAGGGCGTGAAGGAGCTGCTCTACGCGGTTTACAGGATCCTGCAGACCATGGATCAGACGCCGGTGGTCTTTGAAAAAGAGTTTGATACCCGTCTTCTGGGGGCCGGTTCCAATCTGCCTTATACCGTTGAGCAGGCGGAAGACGGCGTGTTCGTCCTGGAAGGACCCCGGATCGAAAAAATGCTGGGGTATACGAACCTGGATTCCGAGAAGGGCTTCCTTTTCTTCCAGAAATTCCTGAAAGATACGGGGATCCTGGACGAGCTGGAGCAGGCCGGCATCCGGGAAGGGGACACGGTCCGGATGTACGGGCATGAATTTGATTATTATAAGGAATAAATCGGGAGGACAGTATGACATTGACATCCAAACAGAGAGCCTATTTAAAGGGACTCGCGATGAACGAAGAGCCTATTTTCCAGATCGGAAAGTCCGGTCTGACGCCGGAGCTGACCGCTTCGGTGGCGGATGCGCTGGAGGCCAGGGAACTGATCAAGCTGAGCGTGCTTAAGAATTGCTTCGACGATCCGAAAGAACTGGCGGAGACGCTCTCGGAGCGGACCCATTCGCTGGTCGTTCAGGTGATCGGCAAAAAGATCGTCCTTTACAAGACGGCAAAAGAAGAAAAGAACCGCAGGATCGTGCTTCCTCGGTAGCAGGACCTGCGCGGCGGAGGCGTAAGCATGGCAAAGATCGGGATTATGGGCGGAACCTTCGATCCGATCCATTACGGACATCTGCTCCTGGGAAAGCAGGCCAGAGAAGAATATAAGCTGGATCAGGTCTGGTACATGCCGTCGGGACAGCCGCCCCATAAAAGGGGAAGGGAACTGTCCTCCGCGGCGGACCGCTGCGCCATGGTGAGACTGGCCCTGTCCGGCGAGCCGGGCCTGGTCCTTTCTGAGTTTGAAACCTCCAGGAACGGGACGACATATACGGCGGATACGCTGGCACTGTTGAAAAAGTCTTATCCTGCGCATGAGTTTTTCTTCATCCTGGGCGCAGATTCCCTCTATGAGATCGAAGGCTGGTATCATCCGGAGAGGATCTTTTCGTCCGTGCGCCTGCTGGCGACGGAGCGGGAATATGTGAAGAAGGAGCGGACGCTGGACGGGCAGATTTCTTATCTTCATGAGAAATTCGGCGGAAGCATAGAGAAGCTTCATTGCCGGGAAATGCATGTTTCCTCCAGCTTTTTGCGGGAGGCGGTACGGCAGGGGAAATGTATAGGGGAATATGTTCCGGCAGGGGTGGCGGAATATATCGCGTCACATCATTTATACCAGGAGGATGAGCATGGAAGCGTTAATTCAGGAATATCGGAAAAAAATGAAGAAAAGACTGAGCGAGTCCAGGTATGAACATTCCCTGAGCGTCTCGTTTACCTGCGTCTGCCTGGCCATGCGGTACGGATATCCGCTGGATAAGGCCGAGATCGCCGGGCTGCTCCACGACTGCGCCAAATGCTACGAGGACCAGGAGTTGATCCGCCGTTTTGAAAAGCATAAGCTTCCTTTGAGCGAAGAGGAGAAAAACGCTCCGGCAGTCCTCCACGCCAGATACGGCGCGTGGCTGGCGCGGGAACATTACGATATCGGGGATGAAGAGATTTTAAGCGCCATTGCCTGCCATACTACGGGAAAACCGGATATGGGTCTTCTGGATAAAATCCTGTATGTGGCGGATTATATTGAGGTACGGCGTTTTAAGGCGGATAACCTGCCCCAAATGCGGCAGCTGGCGTTTGAGGATCTGGACGAGGCGGTGTATCAGATTGTAAAGAGCACGCTGGATTATCTGAAGCAGAAGGGATGCTGCATCGACCCTATGACGCAGAAAACATATGAACATCTGGAAGAAAGGAGAAAGACACATGAGTGAAGCACCGAAAGGAAACGACAAGGCCCTGGAAATGGTGAAGCTGGCCAAAGCGGCGCTGGAGGAAAAGAAGGCCAATAACATCAAAATCATCGACATCAGCCAGGTTTCGGTTCTGGCCGATTATTTCGTGATCGCCGACGGCTCCAACGCCAACCAGGTCCAGGCCATGGTCGACAGCGTGGAGGAGGCCCTGGGCAAAGCCGGCTATGTGTGCCGCCAGATCGAGGGCTACGGCACCGCCAACTGGATCCTGATGGATTACGGCGATATGATCGTTCATGCCTTTTGCCGCGAGGACCGTCTGTTCTACGACCTGGAACGGATCTGGCGGGACGGCAGGATGATCGAAGTGGACGTGGATGCGGAGGCAAAAAAAGCGGACGGCTGAGGCCGGACGCGCAGGCTCCTGAACCGCCGCGTGGAGGCGGACGGAGATACTATGACATATAAAACGGAGATGCTGCGGAACGAACGCCGCCTTGCTGCCTGTTTTCCGACTGAAAAGCGGACGGCGGGATACGGCGGCCGGATCTTTTGCGTTGCGCGGCGTCTCTTTTTTCGTGGAAATACTATTTTTTTGACCGGAAACGCGACGGAACCGTTCTTTTTCCTGTATAGGAGGGTGAAAGGCCAAACAGTTGGGAGGGAAGCATATGACGGACGAAGCCATCGTCGGGCTGTACTGGGAACGGTCCGAGAAAGCCATCGAGGAAACAGAAAAACATTACGGCCGGTATTTCCATGCGATCGCTTACGGGATCCTGCGCGACGGCGAGGACGCGAACGAGATCGTAAACGACACCTATCTGAAAGCCTGGAACACGATCCCGCCCAGCCGTCCGTCTCCGCTGAAAGCGTTTCTGGGCCGGATCACGCGGCAGCTTTCCCTGAACCGTCTGGAACAGGAGACGGCGCAGAAGCGGGGCGGCGGCCAGTATCGGCTGGCGCTGGAGGAGCTGGAAGAATGTATCCCGGCGAAGAACGGGGACGGAGAATGGGCGGACCGGCTGGCCCTGACCGGGCTGCTGAACCGGTTTTTGCGGTCCCTTCCGGAAGAACAGCGGTATGTGTTTATCCGGCGCTACTGGTACCTGGATCCGGTCGCGGAGATCGCGGCAGGAACCGGCGCGGGAGAAAGCAAGATAAAATCGCAGCTTGCGCGGATGAGAGCAAAGCTTAGGCGGCAGCTGGAAAAGGAGGGATTTGCCGTATGAAAAGCCGGGATATTCTGGACGCAATGAACGACATTGATTTCGAAATGGTGGAAAACGCCGCGGAGCCCGGGCGGATAATGCCGGGCCGCCTCGCAATCGGAGCAAGCAGCGCCACAT
>CANQUA010000062.1 GCA_947626915.1 uncultured Lachnospiraceae bacterium | reverse complement strand
TGGCGATCTCGGCGGGAGCGTTTGAAAGCTCCTGAATCAGCGCCCTGCTGCCCAGTGCGTCCAGACGGCGGTAACATACCCGTGTTATATTCGGGATCAGTTTTTCTGTTGGGAACTGAAACAGGTTGTCTTTTTTTATGAGAGAAATCGCTTCCTCCGCTGTTTTTTCATCCAGATAGAACCTGGACGCAATCCTGATTTCATAAAAGAGGAACTGCTCACGGGTCAGTCCCCCGTTATATTTCTGCGTTTGTATCATTGCCTGGTTCCTCCCATTTTGTTCTCCATCCCGATTAATTCTTTTGTGTTCCATTCAAATATTTCATACCAATTTTTGGTTCTGCCTTCTGTATTGAATGACGGCGAGGCGCTGGATTATTCGGATTCATTTACGGACAGCTTCGCAGATATCTCCTATATCGCAGTTTAGGTAATTACAAATTCGCAACAGGATGGAGAGGGATACTTCCTCGCCTTTGTTCAGCTTCGTGTAGGTTCCGGCAGATAGCCCCAGATCTTTGTGAAAAGTTGCTTTGCTTATTTCGCGCTCCACCAGCATTAACCAGAGTTTTTTGTAACTGATTTTCATAATGATCCATCCATTTCTGTAAAGAATACTGCCATTATACATTATTTTTGCTATGTTTTCAATGGATTGTTACAGATGTCAAGATAGAATTATCAACTTCTCGAATCTTTTATCGGTATCCCGCATCGGAAACATTTTATCAGTCAGGACAGGAAGCAATGTAACTATCAAACAACCTATTTCTGTAAACCATATTAAAAATCCGCACATAGGTTACAGACCAATTCAGGAAATCATTTTTCCGGCACAGCTTCCCAGGCACAAATCCACAGGCACAAATCCTCAAGCATAAATTCCTGAACACAAATTCCGGACGTGGCAGCCTCCCCAAGGCAGACCGCATTAAATTTTTAAGTTTTTCTTGCAATCCGCTTTCTATAATGTTATAGTAAGGAATTGTATGAAATGAAAGAAGACCGACAGTTATGAAGATGAAACGAGAAGACGTCAGAAATGTGGCGATTATCGCCCATGTAGACCATGGCAAGACCACGCTGGTGGACGGACTGCTGCGTCAAAGCGGCGTATTCCGGGCGAACCAGGAGGTTGTGGACCGCGTCATGGATTCCAATGATATCGAGCGGGAGCGCGGTATCACGATTTTATCAAAAAATACAGCCGTATCCTATCGGGGGACGAAGATCAATATTGTGGACACGCCCGGACACGCCGATTTCGGCGGCGAGGTGGAGCGTGTGCTGAAAATGGTGGACGGCGTGATCCTGGTGGTAGACGCGTATGAGGGGCCGATGCCGCAGACGAAGTTCGTTTTGCGCAAAGCCCTGGAGCTGGACCTCTATGTGATCGTCTGCATCAATAAGATCGACCGGCCCGAAGCCAGGCCGGAGGAAGTGGTCGACGAGGTGCTGGAGCTTCTGATGGATCTGGATGCCTCGGACAAGCAGCTGGATTGTCCCTTTATTTTTGCGTCCGCCAAAGCCGGTTATGCGGTGAAGAGCCTGGACGATGAGGGCGTGGATATGAGCCCGCTGTTTGAGACGATCATCGACCATATCCCGGCGCCGGAAGGGGATCCGGAGGCGGGGACCCAGGTGCTGATCAGTACCATTGATTACAATGAATACGTAGGGCGTATCGGCGTGGGCAAGGTGGACAACGGCCGCATTCATGTGAACCAGGAATGTGTGCTGGTGAACCACCATGAGCCGGACAAGCAGCGCCATGTGAAGATCAGCAAGCTCTATGAGTTCGACGGCCTGAACAAGGTCGAGGTGCAGGAAGCGACAGTGGGCGCCATCGTAGCGATCTCCGGCATCACGGATCTGCATATCGGCGATACCCTGTGTTCGCCGGAGCATCCGGAGGCAATCCCGTTCCAGAAGATCTCCGAACCGACGATCGCGATGAATTTCATGGTCAACGACAGTCCCATGGCCGGTCAGGAGGGGAGATATGTGACTTCCCGCCATATTCGCGACCGCCTGTTCCGGGAACTGAACACGGACGTGAGCCTGCGGGTGGAGGAAACGGATTCTCCCGACTGCTTCAAGGTTTCCGGCCGCGGCGAGCTGCATTTATCGGTTCTGATCGAGAACATGCGCCGCGAGGGCTACGAGTTCGCCGTCAGCAAGGCGG
This sequence comes from uncultured Lachnospiraceae bacterium, assembly GCA_947626915.1. Lineage (GTDB taxonomy): Bacteria > Bacillota > Clostridia > Lachnospirales > Lachnospiraceae > UBA3402. The sequence goes on along the minus strand of CANQUA010000062.1, from coordinate 16,559 downwards.
AAGTGCTGTATAAATATAATGAAAGAAATCAGAAATTGGAACCCATGGAGATCGCGTATATCGACGTGCCGGAGGAATTTACCGGCGCGGTGATCCAGAAACTGACCTCCCGAAAAGGCGAGCTGCAGGGAATGAGTCCTGCCAACGGCGGATATACCAGACTGGAGTTTTCCATTCCCTCCCGCGGCCTGATCGGCTACCGGGGCGAGTTTATGACCGACACCAAGGGGAATGGGATCATGAATACGATCTTCGACGGTTACGCCCCTTATAAGGGAGATTTAAGCTACCGCAAGACCGGTTCCCTGATCGCGTTTGAGGGCGGGGAGTCCGTGGCTTACGGATTGTTTGCGGCCCAGGACCGCGGTATTTTGTTTATCGGGCCGGGCGTAAAGGTATATGCGGGCATGGTCATCGGCCAGAGCCCCAAATCGGAAGATATCGAGCTGAATGTCTGCAAGACCAAGAAGCTGACCAATATGCGGTCGGCCGGCGCAGACGAGGCTTTGAAGCTGACGCCGCCGAAAGAGATGAGTCTGGAGCAGTGCCTGGATTTTATTGATACGGATGAACTGCTGGAAGTGACGCCTAAGACTCTGAGGATACGCAAGAGGATTCTCGATCCGACCCTGCGTAAACGCGCGGCATTTAAGAAAGACTAGATCGATCAGATTGAGCGGAACGAAGCCCCGGCAGAGCGACCGGGGTTTCTCTATGCTCGGAGCGATCGGACATTTTAGAAACTTTACGGAGGTTCTGCTGACAAAATAACACAGAAGGGTTCCGTTTCCTGTCGAAACCGCCCGACCATTTTCTGGCATGTTTGTTCATATCCTTTCATAAAATATTGTTAGCCACCAAGCTATAAATCTATTTGAATCGAAGAGGAGAGATACCATGTCAGAAAAAGTCATTGAAAACAACAAAGTCAGCGTCATAGGAAAGATCGTGTCCGGTTTTACGTTCAGCCATGAGGTGTTTGGGGAAGGATTCTATCTGGTAGACCTGGAAGTGAACCGTCTGAGCGACCAGGCGGACATCATTCCGCTCATGATCTCAGAGCGTCTGCTGAATGTATCGGAGGATTATATAGGCTGTACGGTGGAGGCCATCGGGCAGTTCCGTTCCTACAACCGTCATGAGGGCTCGAAAAACCGCCTTGTGCTGTCCGTGTTTGTGCGGGAGATCAATTTTATGGAGGAATTCACCGATTACACGAAAACGAACCAGATCTTTCTGGACGGCTACATCTGCAAAACGCCGATTTACCGGAAAACGCCGCTGGGGCGCGAGATCGCGGATATTCTGCTGGCCGTGAACCGTCCTTACGGGAAATCCGATTACATACCCTGCATCGCCTGGGGCAGGAACGCCAGATACGCGGCCGGTTTTGAAGTGGGGGCCAGGGTCTGCATCTGGGGCCGGGTACAGAGCAGGGAATACACAAAAAAACTCAGCGATTCCCAGTGTGAGAAGCGGATCGCTTATGAGGTGTCCGTCAGCAAAATGGAATGTATGGTCTGATGTGTTCTGCGGCGGGGAGCAGTCAGACAGAATGCGGACGGCATAAAAATGGGAGATGCGAAAAAAGAAGATAAGAGGTGCGAAAGAATGAAGAATGGTTGGATAGAAGTCATCTGCGGGTCCGGCCGGGGCAAAACGGCGCTGGCGATGGGAAAAGGACTGACGGAGGTGGCCGATCAGAAAAGCGTGATCATGATCCAGTTCCTGCGGGGGTGCGACAGAAAAGAGGAAGGACAGCAGCTGCTTCAAAGGCTGGAGCCGGAATTTAAGATCTTCCGGTTTGAGAAAGCGGACGCCTATTTTGATAAATTGTCGGAAGAGGAAAAAGCCGAGGAGCTGATCAATATCCGGAACGGTTTTAATTTCGCCAAAAAAGTGATTGCCACCGGCGAATGCGACCTGCTGATCCTGGATGAGGTACTGGAGATCGTAAATCAGAACATTGTGTCTCTGGCGGAGTTTGAGAATTTTCTGCGGGCGAAGACCGACGATATGTGCCTGCTCCTGACGGGGACGAGTTTTCCGGAGGAGCTGAAAGCCTACGTGAACGCGTTTTCCGTGATCGATTATATTCAGGTTGACAAAGAGTTGGAAGAATGATAGGATAATGGTAACATCATTTCTTAGAGGTAGAGGTTGCGCGTATCATGAGTAGGGGGTCTGATGCAGCGGGGGCAGACGAGGATTTCCGAAAGGGAGAGCGCCGAAGGCCGGCATTTCCTGGCGGTGCGGGTCTGGGCGTAGGGCGAAGAGCTTTATGACTGTCATCCGGGACGGATGGAGAGCTACTCTTAAAGTATGCCAGCGGAACTTTAAGAATCGGCTTTCGGGCCGGTTCTTTTTTCGCAGGGGGAATCCTGCGGCCGTGCGGCGGAGCCTATTGTATTAATTATGAAGAAAGGAAGATCGGTCATGGCGATTTTTGAAGGCGCGGGCGTTGCGCTGATTACTCCGTTTCGGGAAAACGGGGATGTAAATTATGATAAACTGGACGAAATCCTGGAGGAGCAGATTGCGGGAGGGACGGACGCGGTGATTATCTGCGGAACCACCGGAGAATCGTCTACCATGTCGCATCAGGAACATCTGGATGTGATCCGTTTTGCGTGTGAGAGGGTGAAGGGCAGGATCCCGGTGATCGCGGGAACCGGTTCCAACTCGACGCGGGAAGCGATCTTTCTGTCGGCAGAGGCGGAGGCGGCCGGTTCTGACGGACTGCTTCTGGTGACGCCCTATTACAATAAGGCGACCCAGGGGGGACTGATCGCGCACTACAAAGCGATCGCGGCGGAGGTGAAGCTCCCGATCCTGCTGTATCATATTCCCGGCAGGACCGGCGTGACGATGAAACCGGAAACCATTGTGAAGCTGTGCAGGGAAGTTCCCAATATCGTGGGCGTGAAAGAGGCCAGCGGCAACCTGTCTGCGATTGCGACGATGATGAGCATGGCTGACGGCTGTATCGATCTGTATTCGGGAAATGACGATCAGATTGTGCCGATCCTTTCTCTGGGCGGCAAGGGCGTGATTTCGGTGCTTTCCAATGTGGCTCCGAGACAGACCCACGAAATCTGCGAGAAATATTTCTCCGGCGACGTGAAAGAGAGCGCGCGGCTGCAGCTGGCGGCGATCCCGCTGATCAATCAGCTGTTCTGCGAGGTGAATCCGATCCCGGTGAAAGCGGCCATGAACCTGATGGGCAAGGAAGTGGGGCCGCTGCGTCTGCCGCTTACGGAGATGGAACCGGCCAACCGGGCGAAGCTGGCGGAAGCAATGAAAGCGTACGGGATTCTGTAAATGGAAGCGCCGGACGGAGGCGGCGGAATGCGGGAAGCTTCGGAGCGCGGAGCGACTGCCGGAGGCGAAGAGATGCGGAAGAAATCGGCGGCTGCAGTTTTGGCAGGCGCATGGAGAGTAGAAACGGGACGGTGAAGATATGGTAAATGTGATTTTGCACGGCTGCTGCGGCGCCATGGGAAAAGCGGTATCCGGTCTGGCAGCCGGGATGGAGGATGTCCGGATCGTGGCCGGCGTGGACCGGACGGCCGGCGAGATGGACGGATACAGGGTCTATGACAGTCTGGATGCATGTACCGAGAAAGCGGATGTGGTCGTGGATTTTGCGTCGGCTGCAGCCGTGGACGGACTGCTGGCGTATTGTGAAAAAAGGGGCCTGGCCCTGGTACTTTGTACGACGGGGCTGTCGGAAGAGCAGCTGGAAAAGGTAAAGACCTGTTCCGGGAAGACGGCGGTGCTTCGTTCCGCCAATATGTCCCTGGGCGTGAACCTGCTGCTGAAGCTGGTTCAGGACGCGGCGAAGGTACTGGCCGCGGCGGGCTTTGACATGGAGATCGTGGAGAAGCACCATAACCGGAAGCTGGACGCGCCCAGCGGGACGGCGCTGGCATTGGCGGATTCTCTGAACGAGGCTCTGGACGGGGAGTATCATTATGAATATGACCGCCATGAGCGCCACGCGAAGCGGGATCCGAAAGAGATCGGCATCTCGTCGGTCCGCGGCGGCTCCATTGTGGGCGAGCATGACGTGATTTTCGCGGGACAGGACGAGGTGGTGACCCTGAGTCATACGGCTTATTCCCGGACAATTTTCGCGAAAGGGGCCCTGGAGGCGGCGGTATTTTTGAAAGGCCGGCCGGCCGGGCTCTATACGATGGCGGACGTGATCGCGGCCAGGGCCTGAGACGACTGAATTTTTAAAGAATTTTTTTCCACCATAAAACATTCTCCCGCGTCGCATACTAAGCGAAGTAAAAAGAAAGGAGAATGTCATTATGAAAAAAATGAAGGCATGTATATTTGCAGTCCTGCTGTCCCTGTCCGTTTTCGCGATGACCGCGTGCGGCGGCAACGGCGGCAATCAGTCAACCAATCAGTCCGGACAGCCGTCTGCCTCCCAGGATGCTTCCGGCCAGGACAATGAAAGGGACAGCGCGGCTTCCGAAAATAAGGACGGCGGGAATGAGTCGGATCCCGGAAGCGGAGACGGTGAAAGCCGTACTTCTGTTCAGGAGGAAAGTACGGGCGTACTGGACGGCCTGATGGATGATATGGAAAGCGGCGCGGAGGATATAAGAGGCGATTCGGAGGGCGCGAGCAATCACGCCGATGAAAGCCGCGACTGATCGGACTGACAGGATAGAAGAAATAAAGCGACAGGAAAAGGAAGGGCCGCCGGATGACGTAATGGTTGTTTGCGCGGCGCTTCCTGTTTTTGTAAAAAATAGGAACAGGACGAGCGCCTGCGGAAAGCGGCGCAGGACGGAACCTGCCCGGAAACGTATCGGAACGGAAGAGCCGGGCCGGGAGCTGCATCTGCGGAAAGCGGTTCAGAACCGGACAGGCGCGGCAGGAGGAAAGCGTTTATGTATTATGAGACGGCCTACGATTCGCCGCTGGGCGGAATCACGCTGGCCAGCGACGGGGAGCATATAAACGGACTGTGGTTCGACGGGCAGAAATATTTCGGCGGTTTGGTCCCTCCGGAGCGGGAAAATGCGCCGGGGCTGGAGGTGTTTTCCGCGGCCTCTGACTGGCTGGACCGGTATTTCGCGGGGAAACGTCCGGATGCGTCGGAGCTGCCGCTGGCTCCCCGGGGCGGCGCGTTCCGGCTCCTGGTCTGGGAGATCCTGCGCGAGATTCCCTGGGGTCAGGTGACGACCTACAAGAGGATCGCAGCGGAGGCGGCCATGCGGCTTCAGCGCCCTGCCATGTCGGCCCAGGCCGTGGGAAATGCGGTCGCCCACAATCCCATTTCCATCCTGATCCCCTGTCACCGGGTCGTAGGGACAAACGGCAGTCTGACCGGATATGCCGGCGGACTGGACAAAAAGCTCTGGCTGCTGGAACATGAGGGCGTCCGGACGGAGGCGCTTTTTGTGCCGGGTGGGAAACGCCCGCGCTGACCGGAGATGCGGAGCCGTCAGAGTTCGGTGACCGGGATCACAGGCTGCGGGGGATTTTCATGTTCTCCCAGCATTTTCTCCATCCAGATCATATCGTGCCATTGCCCCAGCTTGTAGCCGCATTTGGTAAAATGGGCCACGGTCCGGTAGCCCAGCTTCTCATGGAAGCGGACGCTGTCCGGATTGGGGTAGGTGATGCAGGCGTTTACATTGAGGATATGCTGCCGGCGAAGCCATTCTTCCAAAGCGGAATAGAGGGCGGTGCCGATGCCTTGCCCGCGGCAGGCCCGGTCCACGTAGATCGAGGTCTCCACGGCCCAGTCGTAGGCGGCCCGCCCTTTAAAGGCGGACGCGTAGGCGTAACCTACGATCCGGCCGCCGTCTGAAGCGGCCAGATAAGGATATTTTTTCAGAGTTTCACGGATCCGGCAGCGGAATTCGTCCGGAGTGGGAGCGACGTATTCAAACGTGATGGCCGTTTCTTCCACATAGGGCCTGTATATTTCCAGCAGCGCGCCGGCGTCCGTTTCCGAGGCCATCCGGATTTCGATTGTTTTCGGTTCCATTCCGCATACCTCCCTCCGCGTAATCAGCCATGCTGCCGCATGGGGCAGACAGGCTTTACCGGTAAATTTTCTTGTGTTCGTAGATCGGTTCTGAGGTCAGATCCACGCCTAAGGTCTGGAACGTCCGGATATCCACCCGCGACAGCATGACCGAGGTGTGGGCCTGGCAGCCCTGCAGTTTGGCTAACTGGTCCAGGGCCTTCTGCGCGTTGGCGTCGGTGGCCGCGCACATGGACAGAGCAATCAGGACCTCGTCCGTGTGGAGACGGGGATTTTTGCTGCCGAAATAATTGACCTTCAGGCGCTGAATCGGCTCGATGGCAGAGGGCGCGATCAGGTGTGTCTCATCCGGAATGCCGCCCAGGGTCTTGACGGCGTTCAGAAGAAGCGCCGCCGATGCGCCTAAAAGATCGCCGGTCCGTCCGGTCACGATCTGTCCGTCCGGCAGTTCCATGGCCGCGGCAGGCGCCATGGCGGCTTCCGCTTTGTTCTTGGCGGCGCGCACGACCCGGCGGTAATCCGGCGTGATCCGCGCCTGCTTCATCAGCAGTTCGATCTTATAGAGTTCTTCTTCCGAATTGCCTCCCGCCGCCATTTTCTCCAGCGCATGATAATACCGGCGCACCAGTTCCTGCAGGGAGGCCTCCCGGCATACCGCGTCGTCGATGATGCAGTTCCCGGCCATGTTGACGCCCATGTCCGTCGGGGACTTGTAGGGACATTCGCCGTAGATCCCCTCAAAAATGGCGCTGAGCACCGGGAAGATCTCTACGTCCCGGTTGTAATTGACGGTCGTCACTCCATACGCTTCCAGATGGAAGGGATCGATCATGTTTACGTCGTTCAGATCCGCGGTGGCCGCTTCGTAGGCCAGATTGACCGGGTGTTTCAGCGGCAGGTTCCAGATGGGGAACGTCTCGAATTTGGCGTAGCCCGCCTTGATCCGGCGCTGGTTCTCATGGTAGAGCTGGGACAGACAGGTGGCCATTTTGCCGCTGCCGGGGCCGGGGGCCGTCACGATGACCAGGGGCCGCGAGGTCTCTATGTAATCATTTTTCCCGAACCCTTCGGGACTGACGATATGGTTTACATTGTTGGGGTAGCCGTCGATGCGGTAATGGCGGTAGACCCGGATGCCCATATGTTCCAGTTTGCTCTTGAACGTGTCCGCCGCGGACTGTCCGGTGTACTGGGTGATCACGACGCTGCCGACGTACAGGCCCCTGTCCCGGAAGGACTGGATCAGGCGCAGCACATCCACATCGTAGGTGATGCCCAGATCGTAGCGGATCTTATTCTTCTCGATATCGGCGGCGTTGATCGCGATGACGATCTCGGCCTGGTCGGCCAACTGCAAAAGCATCTGCAGCTTGCTGTCCGGCTGGAAACCGGGCAGTACCCGCGACGCGTGATAATCGTCAAACAGCTTTCCGCCGAATTCCAGGTACAGTTTATCGCCGAACTGCCCGATGCGCTCGCGGATGTGCTGGGACTGCATTTGCTGGTATTTTTGGTTGTCAAATCCGATCTGTGACATGGCGCCTCCTGTGTATGAAAAAAGGACAATGATTTTCCGACCTTCAGTGTATCATAAGATGCGGTAAATTGCATCAGAAATCTAAAAAAGCTTGTTGAGAAAAATGTGCGTGCGCGGATATGCCGCGGCGGCCGGTACGCCGAACCTTATCCCTTTGGCCTGCGGAGGCATGTGACTCCTGCAGAGCCGCCCCTGTACCGCATCGCAAGGGTCCCTTTCTTCGCCGCGGCGCTGCGGAGCAGGCAAATTATATAGACAGATTAGTATAAGGTACATAATAATATATATATTTTACTTATGGAAAATCCTGCGCTATAATGATTGGCAGAAAGATCAAAGCGGCAGCGGTACGATCCAATAACGATTAGGAGGTAATTCGGTATGAGCGTGGACAGAGAAAGCGAAATCAAAGCGGCGCAGGAGAAATTCGGGGAGCTGATCCGGTCGGAGTTTGAGCGGATCGAGCGGATGAAAGCGGATCAGGAGATCACCGATTTCAGCAAGCTGGAGAAGATTGTGGTCGGCGTGATGCCGGGCGACGGCATTGGCCCCATTATTATGAAGGAAGCCCTGCGGGTGCTGAATGATCTGCTGGAGCCGGAGATCCGAAGCGGCCGCGTTGAGCTGCGCATGATCGAGGGGATGACCATCGAGAACCGTGCGGCGAAGCTGCAGAGCCTGCCGGACGATGTGTTCGAGGAGATCAAAAAATGCAACGTTCTGATCAAAGGGCCTATGGTTACGCCGAGAGCCGGAGAGCCCTGGCCGAATCTGGTCAGCGCCAACAGCCTGCTGCGCCGCGGTCTGGAGCTGTTCGCGGCGGTTCGCCCCATCCGGATCCCGGAAAAGGGCATTGACTGGACGTTTTTCCGCGAGAACATCGAGGGCGAATATATCTGGGGCAACAAGGGCATCCAGGTCAATGATGATCTGGCCGTGGATTTCAAGGTCCAGACCAGTCAGGGCAGCGAGCGTATCGCCCGGATGGCGTTCGATTTCGCCAGGAAGAACGGCAAAAAGAATGTGACGATCGTTACCAAGGCCAATATCGTGAAGCTGGCCGACGGCAATTTCATCAAGGCGGTCCGCAAGGTGGGCGAAGAGTATCCGGAGATCGAGATCCAGGAGCGGCTGGTGGATGCCATGGCGGCCAAGATGCTGGATCCCCAGTTCAACGCGGGTATCGAGGTGATCGTTCTTCCCAACCTTTACGGAGACATTGTCACCGATGTGGCGGCGGAGCACCAGGGCGGTCTGGGAACGGCTTCTTCCTCCAACCTGGGCAATCAATACGCCATGTTCGAGGCGATCCACGGCACGGCCCCGTATCTGATGAGCCACGGCCGCGGCGAATACGCGGATCCCTGTTCTCTGATCCGGGCGGCCGGTATGCTGATGGCCCACATCGGCTACGCGGACCGGAAAGCGATTCTGGATCAGGCGCTGGATATCTGCACGATCACCGAGCGGAAGAAAGTGGTCACCACCGATGTGGACGGCGCCAGCGCGGCGGAATTTACCGATTATCTGCTGGAGACCATTGACAGACTGAAACAATAGCCGGATAAAAAGCTTTGACAGGGACGCTGCGATACGGATGCGGGATCATCCGTGGAGCGGCGTCCTGTTTTGCTGTTCAAAAACGGTTTTTGGACCATCCGTTATGACCGGAAGCGGGACGATCGGAAAAAACTGTAACAGTTCAAGTTGTCAGTGGTTGATGTTTATTTCGCATCCGATGGCGAGACCGTGGAGTCTACGAGCGTAAGGTCAGAAGATGTTGTTTCAGAGGGAGGCAGTTATTATTATGAAGCAGACATTCCAGATGGTCATACGATTTCTGGATCAGATTCGTTCGAGGGTACTGTTACTGGAGATGTAAAGTACGTCAGCGCATCGCCATTTAATTCAGGCGATAGCGATGTGACGGCCACGGCCACAGTAGATGGGTATTATGTATTATCGACGGTCAGATTGGTAGATTCGGCGGTAGATGGCAAGAGTTATGAACAGATACGTTATATGAGGAGATGAATTATGAGATAGTCGCCGTCGTGGAAACATCATTACATGAGAAGTTCAATTGCTTCGAATATGTGGGTGATCTGAATGAAGATGAGTTTAATGAATGGAAGAATGGTTTGAGTGATTATGTTGTATCTGGGTTTCATCGGCATCTTTGATGTCGCTGATAATACATGGGCTGGCAAGACGCCCCAAGCTATCTTTGATAGTAATAGAAAGTTCCCAGACGAGGATACTTGCTGACAATCCTCCTCTGTTTTCTCTCCTTTGGGCGGTATGATGCGAGTCATGCCGCCCGTTTTGAGTTAAACGATTCAGGCTCACAGTTAAATCATTGTTGTAATCTTTGGCGGTATATGGTAAGATATGGGTGAGAAATCAAGGATGTCAAGGTGTACCACCCCAGAGAGCTGGGAACTCTCTGAGGCAGGCATGGTAAACAGTCTACCACACTTACGGCGAACCGCGATACACGTATGTGATTATACCGCATTTCTGGTATGATTACAAGTTTTTTGTGTTGAGTTGGTGAAGTCGCGCCTTTCGTTATATCAGGGGTGCTGGTGTGGACGCATACCAGCACCCCATTCTTGTTTTCTCACCTGAGATCCCCGGCGGCGGAGCGATCTGCCGCTGGGGTACTCTAATGAGATGAACAAGGAGGAGATTTACAATGTTTAAGAAGATGGCAACAGTGTTGAGTGTGGCGGTATTGGCAGCGGCAGCTTCGATAACCGCACAGGCAGGGGTATGGAAACAGGATAATGTAGGCTGGTGGTGGCAGAATGACGATGGCAGCTATCCAGTGAGCAAATGGGAGTGGTTAGACGGCAATCAAGATGGTGTCGCAGAGTGCTATTATTTTAATGCTGATGGGTATATGCTGGCGAATACTGTCACGCCGGATGGTTACACCGTAGATGCCAATGGCGCATGGGTAGTTAACGGCACAGTACAGGTAAAGACTACTCAGAAAGATAAGCCGAATTCCCATACTTACTGCAAGAATCTTATGGCGCATTCAAGTAACCATCATGCTTATCCCATTGGGGAACAGCGTGTAAAAGATTACGGAAGTTATTATGAGATACGTACTGAAATCTATAATGGCACATCGGATGGACAACCAGAACTTAGAGGTGTCAGTTGGGTGACTGAATATATTCGTATTAGGAAAGATGCGAAAGTCAGCTGGGGGGATGTAAGCTATACGAAAACTAATTGTATACATACTTATCGGGATGTAACCGTAGACGAATATCTTGAGCTTTCCGGTTTACAATCGGATAAATACTATGGACAAGGGATAGCGAACGTAGTTCAGGATGAAGATGGTTATATTATTAGTTTTGTTGATGGAGTTCCAATTGCCGGCTGATTTTCCGTAATGTGAACAGTGTTATTGAGAAGATATGAATATTTAATATAGACTGTAGATCCTCAGCGGCAGAGCAATCTGCCGCTGGGGTACTCTAATGAGGGGAGCAATTATGATTTGCGAGAATTGTGGAACTTATATGCCAGATGACGCAAAGTTTTGTAGCAAATGCGGTGCGGATTTAAAAGAGAAGCCGTCCGCTATGTTCTGTACGAATTGTGGAAGTCAGTTGGCTGATGGGGCCAGATTTTGTACTAACTGCGGGGCAGTTGTGGGTACTTCACCCGCAGCGGGGCAGAATCAGCCTACGAGGATTGTTATAACTCCGAAGACCAATACGAGGAAAGCCGCATCCGGCAGCCAAAAGCCCAAGAAGAAGAGGTTTCTTATTGGAGGTTTGGCGATGGTATGCCTGTTGGTGCTGGTTGGGGTATTGATGCGGTTCAGCGGTGGCAAGACTGGCAATGCTATGGGTGATAAGGTATTGAATGCACCATTGCCATCGGTTGATCAAATGAAGAGATGGGCGGATGCTGAAGATCTGATGTATTCTGCCGATAATGAAGGAGCCAGATTTGAGTTGGATAATACGACTCCGACCAAGCTTCTTGGAGAGACTTGTCTTTTGACGTTCCGAATAAGTCGAGATAGGATGATTACTACGCTTTTTGTGGCTTTTAAATCGGATAAGGATCGTAAGAATTATAAGGAAAAGCTGGATAAGTATTTATCAGGGAAGATGCCTGAGGGTACTAAAAAAGGATCATGGGATGGAGCGAGCAGTTATGTGACAGACAGATTCCGTAAAGGTGGTTCTGTATATTATAAGGTCGTTTTATATAAATTTGATAGTGGAACAGATCTTGATGAAATTGACGAGATGACACCAGATGATGGAAAAGACTATATTAAATCTGGCATATTAATTGGCATCAATTATTTGGATGGAAAAGAATTAGAGTATTATACAGGGATACCAGTGCCGAAAGAAGATGAGCAGTATACCACGGAGGCTCCGACGTATGGTGATGAGACTACTGCGGCGATCTATGGGGAAACGACTACGGCAGCAAGAAATTAAGACGGAACGGATATACTGTTCATGTAGGAGCGATGAGATATAATCTGACACCAAAGGAGGAGAGATAATTATGTTTTGCCAGAATTGCGGCAGCAAATTGCCGGATGGAGCGAAATTCTGCGCCCATTGCGGGGCCAGTGTGGGTACTTCATTCACAGAGGAGATAAATCAGAATGTTATCATGGATACAGTACCAGACAATACAAGTACCGTTTCAGCCGTCAAGAAGCCGAGGAAGAAGCTGATTGTGGGTAGTCTGGTTGCTGTATGCTTAGTAGTATTTGCTGGAGTGTTAGTGTCGCTTTTAGGAAAGCTGTCTACATATTCTTTCTCAGAGGATTTGTTTGCCATGTCATACGCAGATTTTAGTAATAAGACGGAAGATGATTTTATGGATATGGCAGAAAAAGAGGAAGTTCTGTATAATATAGAGACTTGGAACAATTCTTTTGACATGTTCAATTATACGGCATCCAGCATGTATGGAAATGATTGTGTTGCCGAAATAAAAAGCACAAATTGTGGGTATGGCAGCAAGATAGTTCTGTATGTCGGATTTGATACGGAAAAAGATATGAAGAAATTCAAGAGCAGAATTTCTAAAGTTTTAGATAAGGCATTGCTAAAAGGTGAGAAGAAAAGGTCGTTTGATGGATATAGGTATAATAAGAATACAACAGAATATTATATTGTTGGCAAGGAAGAATATGATGGCGATATTGATTCAGCAAAGATGATTTCGAGAAATTTTCCGATTGGCACAAATATGGATAAGAGCATATATAAGTTCGTATTAGTCGAATATACTAGTGAGGTGCTGCGTGAAGATTCTAATAGAAATCTTGTATTTGGTAGCAAGGATTATCTTCCAGAAGGTGCTATGGTAAGTATCTATTATACAACTATGGCAGATTTTGCTTTTTATATGGCTGAATTGAACACTAATATTTCTATAGAATCTGAAGTTGTTCAAAGGTTGAAATTTTTTGATTTTATAAATGGAGAAGAATTCGACATTAAAAAGACTTCTAAAAATTCGAAGAATGATAACGTGAAAGAATATTGTGATTTTGTAACAGAATATTTTAAGTGTTTGAGAAATCTTGCTGATTCGGTAGGATTGAGAGATTTTGAAGATGTTTATTCGATTAGATTGGGTGCTATCTATTCTAGTCTGTCAAACTTAGCTGATAATATGTTCCCAGAGCTTTATTTTATAATGGTACATAATGATTATATGGGATTAACGGATGAAGAGCAGCGAATTTGGGTTCTCAATGAGACAGGGTATGATATCGAAACAGGTGAATTAATGCTTTATTATAATGATAAGCGGAAAGAATTAAGATCTGAACTTAATAAGTATGGCATTTCCGCAGAAGATTATGTTCTTCATGGTGGAGATGAGAAATATGAGCAGATTAAGACGGCGAATGATTGTCAAGCAGCGTATCAAAAATTTTTACGAGAGTCTTATCCAGATTATTCATTAGAAGCTGAATTCAATGGCAGATATATTTTCTTAGATGAGGATAATAAGCCTGAATTGTTATTGTTTAATTTTGATGAATACGTTGGAGATATGTGGGCGCAAACAGCTGTATTGACAGTGGATTCGAATAATAATGTTGCAATATATGGGTTAGATGGATGTGATATGGAAACATTTCATTATATTCCCCATAGTGGTGGACTTCTTTATGAAACCATGAACTCTGCTGGCGGCAGAAGTATTACTGAGGAGCAGGCGTTATTATCGAATGGAAAGTTCGAGTGGAAGGGGTCTGTTTCTGAATATGCGAACTTTAATGATGATAGCCCAAGCGTGACAAAAGAAGGCGTAATTGATTTTGATACGAACGCAGCAGGTGTTATTTCATTAAGCCATACAAATTTTGATGATGATAGCGACGATTATTTTGAGGATATTGATGATGCATTGAATGACATTGTTGCTTCATTAAAATAGTATTTAGTTTTAAAGTGATATGCTGTGCTGATTAGGCAATAATCTGGTTTTCAGGGGCCATCGCTCAGTTTTATGGCTGATGCGGTAGCCCCGCTTCTCTCCTTGGGTATTTCTTTCCCATTTGGGTATCAATCACAATAATCTTTCAAGCATTTGCCTGGAAATTCAATATTTTTCATGCGTATGGATGGCAAGTCTGAGATTGCTGTCCTTATAGATTTTTTATCGGAGAAAGGAGACCCGTGTTAAAAGTATTAATATCATGGCTCTTTACAGTTAAATTAATTTTTATTAATGTATGGGACTATCTTAGCTTTATTTTGTTGAGATAAAAATATTAAAAAGCTTGAGAGACACATTCGTTTAATCGATAGAAAGCTTCATTACATTCGAGAGAATTACATACTTTACAAAAAATATTTGAAAAAACCCTTGACTTTCCACTTACTGGATGGCGTATAGTCAGGTCAGCATCAAGGACAGAAAGGCGGCGGACAAATGAAAATCAATCAGGTGGAGGAACTGGCGGGGATCACGAAGAAGAACATCCGGTTCTATGAGGATGAAGGGCTGATCAGTCCGAAACGGAACCCGGGAAACGGCTACCGGGAGTATTCGCTGGAGGATGTGGCCCTGCTCAAACGGATCCGGCTTCTGCGGAAGCTTTCGGTTCCGATCGAGGACATCCGGAAACTGATCGAAGGAGAACTGGCGCTGAAAGACTGCCTGGACGGGCGGCTGACCGCGCTGAATCGGGAAGCGGCCGGTATCGTGTATATGCGGCAGATCTGTCAGACGATGCAGGAAGACCAGGCGGCGTTTAACGGGATCGATGCGGAACGCTATCTGGAACAAATGGAACAGCTGGAGAAAGGAGGTATGCAGTTTATGGATGTTGAGCGGACCGACACGAAAAAACAGAAGCTTGTGCCCATCGCGGCGGCCGCGGTCATCGTCGTTCTGATGCTGGGGATCCTGGTTATATTCTGGCAGCTGAACAAAACGGACCCGGCGCCGGCAGCTATTGTACCGCTGTTGTTTGCTGCGCCGGTCGTCGTGATCGCGGGAGTGATCTGGGCATGCAGGGAACGTATCAAAGAAATTGAAGGAGGAGAATGGAATGAAGCTCGTAAATATTGAACATTATCCGGGAAAGGATTATGAAGCGCTGGGGCTGGTGAAAGGCTGCGTGGTGCAGTGTAAAAATGTGGGCCGCGACTTTATGGCGGGCATGAAGACGCTGGTGGGCGGCGAGGTTGTCGGATACACGGAAATGCTGAACGAAGCCAGGGCAATCGCAATCAAGCGGATGGTGGATGAAGCGGAAGAACTGCACGCCGATGCCGTGATCGGGGTGCGCCTGGCGTCCTCTTCCATGATGCAGGGCGCGGCGGAAGTAGTCGCATACGGAACAGCGATCCGGTTCCTGGAGAAAAAATAAGGAGCGCGGGGACGAAGCGTCCAATAAAACAAGTTCAGATTGTTTTCGGAGTGGGGCTGTTGCAAAATAGATGAGTAATCACCTATGGAGCAATGGCTCCTTTTATGCTTAAAACAGAAAACGGACTCCAAAGAGCCCGCAATCCGTGGTATAATGAATTATGCCTAGTAATTTAAAATACCATAAAAATTATACCGAATTCGGCGAACCTTATCAACTGGTTTTGCCATTAAATTTGGAAGGTTTGGTTCCTGATGATGATTCTGTCCGGCTGCTGAGCCACGAATTGGAGGAATTGTATTACAGCTTGCTGTATCAGGCTTACTCTGCCAAAGGCAGAAATCCGGCAGTGGACTCAAAGACCATGTTCAAAATCCTGACCTATGCATACTCACAAAACATTTATTCTTCCAGAAAAATCGAAACTGCCTGCAGGCGGGACATCAACTTCATGTGGCTGCTGGCTGGGCAGAAAGCTCCTGACCACAGTACGATCGCACGGTTTCGGACCGGTTTTCTGGCCGACGCCTGTGAAGATCTTTTCTATCAGATGGTTCGCAGGCTGGACCGTGCAGGAGAGCTGTCAAAAGAAACGGTATTCATTGACGGGACAAAGCTGGAGGCCTGTGCCAACAAATACACGTTCGTATGGAAAAAATCCATTGGGAAGTGGGAAGAAAAAATGTTCGGGAAGATACAGGAAGCCGTACAGGCCGTCAACCGGGAATACCTGCAGTCTTTTTCCGTGACATTGGAGACAAGGACACAGGAGCTGCAGGCCATCTGCCGTTTTCTGGAAGGACGCTGTCGGGAGGATGGGACTGTTTTGTTCATGGGAGGGGCAAAAGGAAAGGAAGGAACCAGCGATACCTGGAGCTGTTCCGCAGATATCTGGAACGGCAGACCATTTACGACTGGCATACAGCAAGCTTCCGGGGGCGGAACAATTACTGTAAAACGGATCCGGATGCAACGTTCATGCATATGAAAGATGACCATATACGGAATGCCCAGTTAAAACCGGGATATAACATACAGATCGCGGCAGACAGCGAATATATCGTCGGAACGGATATCTTTCAGGATCGGAATGACGTCTGGACGCTGGTCCCATT
>CANQUA010000061.1 GCA_947626915.1 uncultured Lachnospiraceae bacterium | reverse complement strand
TACGGCGGGATGCCGCTGATTCTCCGGCAGAAAACGCCGCAGGATAAAAGCAAATATTTACATGATCTTTTCGATAAAATTTATCTGGATGATATTATGGCACGTCACAAACTCGGCCACGACAAAACGGTGCTGGACGATTTGCTGGATCTGATGGCATCTTCGGTCGGTTCCCCAATGAAGTATTATTATTCCGATGTGGGGCTTCGCAATGCAAGGCTGAATTTCCGGCAGCAGGAAGAGAACCACATCATGGAGAATATTCTCTATAATGAGTTTCGCGTCCGGGAGTTTGATATCGACGTCGGCGTTGTGGAAGTCACGGCGAAAACAGACGAAGGAAAAAACAAAAGGGTACAGTACGAAGTGGATTTCGTTGCGAATCGCGGCAGTAAACGCTATTATATCCAGTCTGCGTTCGCCATACCGGATGAAGAAAAGCGGAAGCAGGAGATTCGTCCGTTTACAAAAATACAGGATTCATTTAAGAAAATTGTTGTGGTAAGAGAGGATATCGAGCCATGGCATGACGAAAACGGAATTTTATATGTCGGAATTGAGCAGTTCCTGTTGGACGAATCGGCGATGGATATGTAGGAGGACGCTATGGATCATTTTGCAGATGAAAGAGATTATAAATTGTTAGAGAATGACAAATATACTTTTTTCGTGCTTGGCCGCATTATGGGCGGGAAATGCGATCTGCTTCTGACAGATCACGAAAAGCTGATCATTTGTTATTCATGTAATCCATATCCGGTATGGGTATGGACGCCGGATGGCGCGCCGGAGGAAGAAAAGGAAAAAGCCTATGAACTTGTCAGAGAAAACGGTTTACTCACGAACAGCCATACCTTCAATATGAAATATGATCTGGCGGATTATTTTATCCGCAGATCAGCGGAAGGCGCAGCGCCGATGTCCGTCAGGACCAATATGTTTGCCTATGACTGTCCGGACCTGAAAGAACCTCATATACGGGCTGACGGCGAAATACATAGATGTGCGCCGGAGAACATGGATGAACTGGTTGAGTTTATTGATTTTTTCCATAAGGAAACCGGTATAGATCAGGACAGCCTTGAAGCATACCGCCGCAAGGCGGAGGAAGCCGTAAGAAGCGGCAGCTATTTTATCTGGAGAAATAAAGAGGGCAAAAGCGTGTCCGTCTGCAGCATCAGGCCAAAGGACGATCTGGCGAGTATAGGTTTAGTGTATACGCGCGGAGAGTATCGGCGAAGGCACTACGCGGAGAATCTTGTTTATCAGGTATCAAAAATGGCAAAGGACGCGGGATACATGCCCATGCTTTATACGGATGCCGATTATGCCGCGTCGAATGCCTGTTATGGGAAGATCGGCTATGTTCTCAGGGGAAAATTATGCACAATAGGCTGAACGGGAGCGGAAAATCTTTTTAAAAAATGACTACTTGAATTTTTGGGGAACCCCGGCTATAATAAAAAAGCAACGTGTGGCGTTTCAACTGCGTAAATCCGGTTGAAGGCCACACGTTTATTTTGCGTCAGTATGCAAAAAACGTGCCGGTGACACGTTTTTTGTATTGTGCATTCCCCCGGAGAAAGCAGACCGGAGGATGTGTCAGAACACCATTAGCGCGTGGCCGTCGGCGTAAATCCAGCTGATAACCGCGTGCTTATTATTTTCGGAAAGGATGGATTTTTTATGGAAAAACGAACAAATCAGTTTCTCGGGGAGGAGCGTATCGGCGGACTGATGCGAAAATACGCGATCCCCTGCATCATTTCGCTGCTGGTAGGCGCTCTCTACAATATTGTGGACCAGATCTTTATTGCGAACGCTTCTTATCTCGGTTCCTACGGAAATGCGGCCAATACGGTCGTTTTCCCGCTGACGGTCATCGCGCTTGCGGTCGCGGTCATGATCGGGGACGGCTGCTGCGCGTTCGTGAGCCTCAGCCTCGGCATGAAGCGGCCGGAGAACGCCCGAAAGAGCGTCGGCAATTCGGTCGTCATGGTGATCGTCTGCGGTCTGGCGCTTTGCGCGGTGTATCTGATCTTCAGCGGTCCGATCATTTCCATGTTCGGCGGGACTGTCAACGAGGAGACGTTCCGGTATTCGAAAGAGTATTTCTTCTACATCACGCTGGGAATCCCGTTCTATATGTTCGGGCAGGCGCTGAATCCCATCATCCGGGCAGACGGAAGCCCCCGCTTCGCGATGGCGTCCACGCTGGCCGGCGCGGTGATCAATATCATCCTGGATCCGGTTTTCATTTTCATTTTCCGGTGGGGGATGATGGGCGCCGCCGTGGCGACCGTTCTGGGCCAGCTCGCGACCGCCGCGCTGGCGGTCTGGTATATCGTGCATATGAAGCTGGTGAAGCCGGCAAAGCCGGATTTCCGGCTGAACGGCGGCGTCTGCCGGAAGACGCTCGTGCTTGGCGCGACCAGCTTCCTGTCGCAGATTTCCCTGGTCGCTTCGATGGCTGCGGTCAACAATATGATCCGGAAATACGGCGCGCTCGACCCGATTTTTGGACAGGAGCAGTTCGCGCAGATTCCGATGGCGGTGGTCGGCATTGTGATGAAATTCTTCCAGATCGTCATCTCCATCGTCGTCGGCATGGCCGCCGGGTGCATTCCCATTGTCGGCTTCAATATGGGCGCGGGGAAAAAGAACCGCGTCCGGGCGCTTTTTACCAGGCTGCTGACGGCGGAGGCAGCGGTCGGGGCGGGGGCTTTTTTCATCGTGGAACTGCTTCCGCGGCAGCTGATCTATATTTTCGGCGCGGCGAACGAGAGCGCTTATTATACGGATTTCGCGGTCAGGGCGTTCCGCGTGTATCTGTGCATGGTGATCTTTGCCTGCGTCAATAAGGCCTGTTTTATCTTCCTGCAGGCCATGGGCAAGGCGGCGGCCTCCACGGCGCTGTCCATGGTCCGTGAGATTGTTTTCGGCGTCGGGTTCGCCCTCCTGCTGCCGGTCTTTTTCGGGCTCGACGGCGTTCTGTATTCGATGCCGCTTTCCGACGCGCTGACGTTTGTGATCGCTGTCTGGCTGATCGCAGGGACGTACAGGGAACTGAAGCGGGAGAACGCGCCGCTGCCGTAGAGGAACTGCGGGCATTCCGGCATTTTTGCGAAATCATTTTTCAGCTTTTTCCAAAAGATGCAAAAATTCCACGGCCCAGAAGGTAAGGTCACAGAGGAGCGCCGTTTTGTTCTTGTAATTGGGCTCCAGCCACGCGTCCGCGTAGGCCGTGGGATAGGAAATATTCGTGGGGAGGCAGCGTCTGCTGCGGGGGTCACGCGGGTTCATACGCAGGATCCCATCTTCGGCCATGGCTTCTTCGATATTGGCGGCTGTCTCGCGCAGGACGCCGACCCTTCCGCCCACGTCCAGCATGGCGATTTCGGTGAGCATGCGGCGGTAAGCGATGCTGTCGATAAGGTCCGGGTGAAAAGCCCGGATGGGATGGATCAGAGCGAAACAGGGGCCGTAGTATTTTCCCTTAACGCGCACGGCCATAGTATGGTCGGGCTTCATAACCGCGTTTATGTGGTTGAATGCGTCCGCCAGCATGCCGACCGTTTCCGCCGAACGCCAGCTGCGGGTGTAGGCCAGCATGGAGAGCGTGTAGTAGTCCGGGAAGTATTCGTCGGCCTCGATATAGGGGCAGTTGCCGTTGTTGAGCCCTTCGAACCGGTTCTCAAACCTGGGGATTTCCGGAGGTATGTAGGAAAATTCTTTCCTCAGAATTTCCTCGTCCCGCATGGCGGACACGAACCCCTGCACAAAGGGGTGGGATTTGGGAATGCGGTAGTAGGCCAGGAGTCTGACCGCGCATTCTCCGTCCTGCAGGGGCATCTTGTGCAGCACCTGCCCCCGCCAGTTGTCCCAGCTGTGCATTCCGCTGCCGATCCAGCCGTCCGGTTTTACGTAGGAGGCAAGAAGCCGGAAAAGCGGCAGCCCGCAGATTTCATTCAGCAGGCGTTCTTCTTCGTCTTCGGTAAGGTCCCCCAGAATTTCTTTTTTCAGCCGGTACCGTATCACCGGCCCGGCGTTTTCGAGGAGAAAGTCGATGGATTTTGAATAATGGTCAGGCATGTCTGGTTCCTCCTGGCGTTAGAATTTCGTATGTCGTTTTCCGGATCCCGTATATCTCGCCGGCGAGCGTTTCTGCCGGCATTTATAATTCCACATTCGCCGGGTAGTCTCCGTCAATCAGCAGAATCTTTTGCCGGCTGGCCCTGCATTGTTCCAAAACCGCCTGATTTTCCGCAATCAGCCGCTCCGGCGTGCAGCAGCTGTCGTCTAACCGGTTCTCGATGACATTTGCGTATTTTTTGATGCTGTCAAAATGACTGTCAATATACCGTTCGGTCATCACAAGGAAGATCGATCGGATTTCCGGCAGATACCGCCCGTCAAAGTCCTTCTGCCAGCCGAAGGGAATATAGCAGCCCTCTATGATTAAATTCTGGCCGTTCTCAATGGCGGTTTTGATCATTTCGCGGACAATCGGCCACAAATATGCCGTTAATTCAGCATCGTCCGATTCGGGCGTCAGGTGTGTATGGCCCGAGCGGATCAGCCCCATTTTCAAGTGATCAATGGAAAGATAGGGGTATTTGTATGTTTAATGAATTGGTTTTGCTGCGTCGATGGGAAATGCCTGGTCTTGTCGCACTGTTGGGAAGAGCGGGGCTGTTCGGTCGCCGTCATTATTCCGTACCTTTTTTGCAGTTCATAGCGTCAACGAAAGAAGCGTTTTTGGCGGTCATTTCGACCCAGGCTGGACGGAATCCGCTTTTAATGGCGTTGCGAACCGATTTGATGTTCGACCATGCGGCGCAGTAAAACGGAACTTTTCCTTGTTCCAGAATTTCAAGAGCCAGGCGGCTTGTCAGCGCAGATGCAACGCCCTGTTTACGGCAGGCGGGCAGCACATCTACGCCGATCTGCCACATGGTTTCACAGTCGGCGGAACATGCCGCGAGACCGACCAAAACGTTGCCGTCATATGCGCCGACGCCCAGGACGTCCAGCTCCCGGCGCGCTTCGCACAGCGCATTGCTCCATTGCGGCGTGTAAAGCGTTGAAAAGTCCCTGGGGTACAGGACTTTCAATGTGTAAGGACAGTCCGAAATTTTCAGTTCACGAAGGTCGGGCAGAAAATATTCCGCCATAAAACAGATTCTTAAATTCTCTTTTTGCAATTCATCGTTCAGGACATGCAGGTTTGGCGTTTCAAAACAGTGTTCTGCCGGAAAGCGGCTGATATAGCCGGACACAATGGTATGGTATTTTTCGTTTATGGACGCGACGATGTTGTTTCCGTAAGAGATCAGATTGCAGTCCAGCGGAAGCGACAGATACTTTCTCGCCTGGGGATTTACGACCGATGGAACAATCCTGTTTTCAGTCCGCAGGAAATCTTTTGCATCACAATTTGCGTCTATGGCAGACTGCTGCATTGCAATTTGCAATAGGTCAGCGTTTGTAAAATTCATAATTCCTCCTGGTTACACGAGGCCGCACGATCAAAGCTTCATTGAATTTCCCGGGGCGGAAATCCTGGCGGCTTTGCAAAGGCGGGGTAATTTTGGGCAGCTGTTCTTCATTTTACCATGGATTTGCGAATAAGGAAAGACGGAGGATTTTTCTCCCGATAAAACTCGGATACTCCGATTTGCGTTTACTTGACAGTGTCAGAGGGGATCGTATGATGCCGGAATGCCGGCGGCGATTCAGGCACCTGGACGTCTGTTCCCCGGCGCGGAGTCTCTTTCCGCTGCTTGAAATATCATTTCATTTTGGGAACCGCATGGCGAAAGGAAAAATCAGGAATTTTGCCCCCCGGGAGTTGATAGAATTTACTCGCTTACATGAATTTAGTAATTGTGTAATGGCCGCATTTACGGTATAATATGTTTCGTGGAAAGCAGGCTGGGTTTCAGGCGGAATATATAACGGACGACGACGAGAGGTACGATTAGAAGAATAGGATTAAGGAGAACATAAGAGTAATGCATGTTAAGCGCAACCTGTTGTTTTGTTTTGCAAAGGGAATCAATATATTAATCATTACGGTTCCGTTTGCGTACTGCTGGTACGATTATTACGCGGAGAGACTGTATTCTCCGTTTTTCCGGAGAGGCAACTGGGCGATGATAGCCCTGTTTATGGCAATTTATATTACGTATGTCAAACTTTACGATGCGTATGCGGTATCTACCAGCCGGATCGCGGAATTGATTTACAGCCAGGGATTGGCGGTTTTGTTTACGGACGCGATCCTTTATGTGATTACATATCTGCTTACAAAATTTATCCCGAACCCTCTGCCGCTGCTGGAGGCTCTTTTCATCCAGCTGGTATTGAGTGTGCTGTGGTCGGTGGCGGCGCACAAGTTCTATTTTGCGGTATTTCCGCCCATTGTTTCCGCGGTGATTTATGACCGGCGTCCGGAATTGGAGGCGCTGGTGAGCCGGTACCGGATGGAGAAGAAATTTAATATCGTGCTGACAAAGGATATTCATTCCTGCCTGGCGGATCTGAAAATGCTGGATGGAATGGAAGCGGTGTTTTTGGGCGGGATCCACAGCCACGAGAGGAATATTCTGCTGAAATATTGCATGGCGAAAAATATCAATGTCTATGTGATTCCGCGAATCGGAGACACTATTATGAGCGGCGCGGAACAGACGCATATGTTCCATCTGCCGATTCTGCATGTGGGCTGGTTCCATCAGCCGGTGGAGTATCTGATTGTAAAGCGTCTGATGGATATTGCGGCATCCCTGGCGGCTTTGATCGTGACCATGCCGATCATGCTGCTGACGGCCTTTTTTATCCGAATAGAGGACGGCGGGGCGGTGTTTTACCGGCAGAAGCGGCTGACAAAAGGCGGGAAAGAATTTAATTTGATCAAGTTCCGTTCCATGAGGATGGACGCGGAAAAAGAAGGAGAGGCCCGCTTGTGCGAGGGGGACGGCGACAGCCGGATCACGAAGACAGGGCGGTTTATCCGGAGACACCGGATCGACGAACTGCCGCAGTTTATCAATATCCTGCGGGGCGAAATGACATTGGTGGGTCCGAGGCCGGAGCGGCCGGAAATTGCGAAGAAATATACGGAAGAGCTTCCGGAATTTGCCCTGCGGCTGAAGGCGAAGGCCGGCCTGACCGGGTATGCGCAGGTGTACGGAAAATATAATACGCAGCCGTATGACAAGCTGCAGATGGATCTGATGTATCTGTCGCATCCCGGGATCATAGAAGATCTGCGTATCTTGTTTTTGACGGTGAAGGTACTGTTCCAGAAGGAAAGCACGGAGGGAGTAGGAAAGGAAACCATTTGATTTTTTATGATTGTCCGCAGGGAAGTTAAAAATGCCTGCGGACATTTTTTGTAGTTTTGCTTGACATAGGAAGTCTAATGTGTTAGACTTACAATAAGTTTAACGCGTTAGACGTAAAAAGAAGGAGGCTATTGGAATGGAGACACCGAAAATATTTGAAAGCGAATACCGGTTCTGCCTGATTTTGTGGAAGTACGAGCCGATCAACAGCACAAAGCTGGCCAGGATCTGCAAGGAAGAGCTGGGATGGAGCCGGACGACCACGTTTACAGTGATTCGGCGGCTTTCGGACCGGGGCGTGGTCAAAAATGAAAACGCGACGGTCACGTCTCTGATCAGTAAAGAGGACATTCAGGTCGCGCAGATGGACGAGATGATGGAAAAGGTTTTTGAAGGGTCGCTGCCGGCTTTTGTCGCGGCGTTTGCCAGGCGGCAGGAATTGTCCGAGGAAGAAGTGCAGGAGATACTCCGGATCATCGGGAAATGAAGAAACCGCCGCCGCAGGAGCGCTTTTTCGCAGGAATCCGAAAAGCCGGCGAGCGGCGGGATACGTGACCGGGGAAGCACGGGAACTTTTTGCGGGATCAAGGAAAAGGGAGAGACGTTGTATGGTGAAAATGCAGGAGGATATTTATGGAAACAGTCTTTTTAAAGTTAGTCAATCTTAGTCTTACCGCAAGCTGGCTGGTACTGGCGGTGATTGCGCTGCGGCTGGTTTTTCGGAAAGCGCCGAGGTGGATCTTCTGCCTTTTGTGGGGACTGGTAGCGCTCAGACTGGTCTGCCCGGTATCCGTGGAGAGCCGGTGGAGCCTGATTCCCAGCGCCGAGCCGCTGCCGCGGAACATGATTTATACGGAAGCGCCCGCGATCCAAAGCGGCGTGAACGCAGTTGACCGTCTGGTCAATCCGGTTCTGGCGGATGCGCTGGTTCCCACGCCCGGGGAGAGCGTGAACCCGACGCAGGTCTGGTCGTTTTTCCTGGCCAGGATATGGGCGGCGGGAGCGGCGGCCATGCTGATCTACGCGTTTGTAAGCTATCTGCTTCTCCGGCACCGCGTGGCGACGGCGACGCTGCTGCGGGGTAATATCCGGCAGAGCGAGCGGGTGGACTCACCGTTTGTGCTGGGCGTTTTCCGGCCGGTGATCTATTTGCCGTACAATCTGGCGGACGCGGACCGGGAATATGCGATCGCCCATGAGCAGGCTCACATCCGCCGGAAGGATCACTGGTGGAAACCGGCCGGATTTGCGCTGCTGGCCGTATATTGGTTCAATCCTCTGTTTTGGGCTGCGTATGTGCTGCTGTGCAGGGATATCGAGGCCGCCTGCGATGAAAAGGTGATCCGCAGCATGGAAGCGGAGGGCCGCCGGGCGTATTCGGCAGCGCTGCTCCACTGCAGCGTCCGCCGCCGGGCTGTTACCGCGTGCCCGCTGGCGTTCGGGGAAACGGGAGTAAAGGGGCGCATTAAGAACGTGATGAATTACAAAAAGCCGGCGTTCTGGGTTGTCGTGCTGGCGCTGGCGGCGGCCGGAATCGCGGCGGTCTGCCTGCTGACGGTGCCGGAGCGGGATACCTTTGAACTCCGGATCGATGTTCCGGCGGGCAGCCAGAAGACGTACGTGTATGCGGACGAGGAGATCTCTCCGACCCGTTCCAGAATCGCCGTCACGTCCGGAGAAAATCTGGGCGACACGGAGGTGGTCCTGGAACCGGTGGAGGCTGCGCAGGGGAATGGTTATGCGCCCGTCTATCTGACGCCCGGAATGTCCGCGGAGCTGGAGGCGGAACCGGGCGGATGGTACCGGCTCGGCGTAAATGTGCAGAATCCGACCGGGGAAGACAAAGTGGTGACGCTCAAAGTCAGACATGTAGAGGTTCGTATCGCATCACAGAATACTGCGCTGGCGGCGTCCGAGTGGTTCGATTATCTTGGCTCATATCCGGATGTGGAGACGGCCATCACGACGGAGCTGCCGGAATTTCCCGGCATGACGTTCCGTTATGACGGGGGCGAGATCATTGCCGAGAGAGAAAATGAGGTGCCGCTGCTGCTGGCGAAAGGAATGCCCATCTGGAACGCCTATTTCTGCGACATAAACGGCGACGGCGCGCCGGAACTCTGCACCACGGTCAGCTTCGGTTCCGGGATCATCGACAACCATATCGTCTGCATGGATATTAAGAACGGGCCGGATTATACGTTATGGGCCCGGGGCGCCTATGATTATACGCTGCGCCTGAATGAGAACGGCCAGCTCTGGGCGGATCAGCGGGCGTATAACAGCGATACGCTGATCTCCACAGGCCCTCTGACGTTTACGGACGGCGTTCTGCGGATCGGCGGCGGGCAGGGAGCGGTTTCCCTGACGCCGGGTATGACGTATGTGTCCAGCCGGTGCCTTTATATGAATCCGTTCAGCAGTTATGGGACGTTCAGCGATTCTGGGTATCGATACGGGATCCGGGAAAGCTCGTTTGATATCGTCCCGCTGCCCGGCAGAGGGGCTGCTTCCCTGGCGGGGGAGAGCATTCCGGTCTCTCAGTGGGGATGGCAGAAGTTCCCTTATACGGAAGAAGAGTGGAGCGGCTTTTTTGTTCCGGGGAACAACATTTCGCCGATCCCTGAAATATTCTCTCTGTACGGGGAGATTCTATATCAGCCGCTGGATGCGCAGAGATTTCTGCTTCTGGCAGACGGAGACCTGCTGTTGGTCGAGATGAAAGAAAACGCGGAGATGGGAAAATACGTCTGGAGCGTATACAGCCTGATCGATGAAACGAGCATGGGCGTAGTCCAGTGGTCGTATACGCCCTCGTATGGTTCGGGCACCACTTTCAGTTTTGTGTTTGATCTGGACTATAAAGAGCTTACCGCAAGCTGCACGCAGGGAATCCTGCGCAATCCCGCTTCGAGGCAGACCGGCAGTTCGCTGACCTTTGAAAAAGGAGATTTGCTGGAATGGGGAACCGGAACGAAGAACGGAGAAGCGCCGGCGGCCGACACCGCGATCTATTTTACATGTACGCTTGAAAACGGGCACTCCTACGACGGAACGCTGTATATTTCCGCCGCGAAAGACGAGGAAGACGGGAGTATGCTGTGTAAGGCCACGCTGGTGGGAGCGGGACTGTATCTGTCCGAGGATACGATGGACGCGATCGGCGTGATCCGCCCGCTGGAGACGGACGCGGCGGAATGAGACCGCACGAAAAGCAAAACTAACGAAGAATGATCCGGATATAGCGAGGAAACGGGATCTCCGGAGACGGCTCAAAGTGAATTCCATCAATCAGTGCGTCCCCGGATTTCCGGGAGGCTTCGGATGCCGGGACTGCGGCGGAGTCCCGGCATCTTCCATGGTGCGGTCATGGCGGGTGCGGGGAGGCGGAGCGGACGCAGGCCGTTCAACCGCCGGTAGCGCCGGCCCGAACGCGCATCCATTGCTCCGGCAGCCGGCAGATGTTATACTGTAACCATCGAGGGGCCCTGAGAACGATCAAGAGCAAAGGATGGTTATAAATATGGAAATGAATATGGAAATGGGAAAGATTATCCGGACGCTGCGGATGAGCAAGCGGGTCCACCAGGAGGATGTGGCGCGTTATCTGGGCGTCTCCGCCCAGGCGGTTTCCAAGTGCGAGACCTGTGCCGCTCTGCCGGATATCACGCTGCTGCCGGCGATCGCGGTGTATTTCGGAGTGTCGATCGACGAATTGTTCCAGCTGCCGGACGAGAGCCGGTTTGAGCGGATCGAAAACATGATGCAGCGGGAATCCAGGATCGCGCCGGAGACATTTCATCAGGCGGTGGGATTTCTGAAGGACATTCTGGTGGAACAGCCGGACAATGTACGCGCCTGCACCGATCTGGCGGATCTTTACAATCACCGGGCCGCGGGCGACCGCCGTATGGCGGCGGAATACGCCAGGCGCGCGATCGAGCTGGCCCCGGAGGAAAAGCCGGGATGGGTCGCGTATCAGGAAGCCAGCGGCGCGGTCTGCGGCGACGAGTGGTACGACAATCATTTCGAAGCGATCGAGTATTTTAAAGAGTTTTTGAGGAAGAATCCGGAAAATTTCCCGGGGCTGTACGCGATCATTGAGAATCTTCTGGCGGACAAGCGCTATGACGAGGCTGTGCCTTATATCCGGGATCTGCAGAAGATCAAGGACGATTATCAGGCCGTCGTTTACCTGGGCGACGTGGCGATGGGGCGCGGAGAGCGGGAGGAAGCGCTGCGCCTGTGGGATCAGGCCGTGGAGAAAAGTCCGGACAAATGGCAGGTTTATTGTGACAGGGCGGACCGCCTGAAGAAGCTGGGGAAAGTGCGGGAAGCCATGGCGGATTACGAACATTGCTTCGAGATGCAGCAGAAACCCCGTCTGACAGATGGTCTGTATTCTCTGGCCCAGATGCACGAGCTGCTCGGAGAATATGACGCCGCCATCGACGATTACCGGCGGATCCTGAAATGCACCGAAGAGGATTACGGCGAGGTGTATGAGCCGGTGAAAGAGGAGATCGATGGGAAAATCCGAAAACTGCAGGAGCGGAAGGGGTAGGCGGCCGGCGGGCATTGGGCGGGCCGGATGTTGTCCTGGGGAATGCCAGGCGTTGCCTTGGGATATATTGCCTTACGAAAGGCCGGATGTTTCCCTGGGGCAGTCCAGGTGTTGCTTGGTGATATTGCTCTGCGAAAGGCCGGATGCTGCCCTGGGGCAGTCCAGGTGTTGTCCGGGAATATTGTCCTGCGGTGAAACAGATGCAGCCCGGGAATATTGCTCTGCGGCAGAAAATGCTTGAAATCCGCAGGAAAATATGTTAGAGTTAAGTAAAGAAAGGAAGCAGCCGCCCACAAAGCGGCTAGCCTCCCGTAGGTAAGAGATAAGCCTACCAAGACGGGCAAGGTGCAAGGTAGGCTTATTTTATTTCGCTTGTTGATCCTACTGTCTATGTAGGCAAGCAGCGCGATCAGAAATATACCGCCCAAAAACAACAGGCTTAGAATTTCGTACACATCCATTCACACCACCTCCCTTCTCTTTGGGGGACGGGAGGTTTTCCACATTGCAACACGACTGCTCCTGACTTTTATGCTACCATATTTTGCGCCGGCTGACAAGGCGACAAATCGATAGAAAAGCGGGTTGAAAAATACGAATCGGAGATATGTGCCATGAAAAAAGTGAAGATTACGGTCATGCGGATGGCCAAATATGCGGATCTGATGGAGAAATATGAAAATCCGATAGAACATGCCTGCGATATGCGCGAGGGACAGGCGTGGATCGCCAATGGCTGGCAGCGGCCGGAGGGCATGTGCGAGAGCGCCTGGGAGACCATGTCGGCGTTTGTGCTGGCGCTGGCCTGCGGCGGCGAAGATATTTATAACGGCTGGATGAAAAATAAAAAATCCGCAATGATTTCCTGCAACGACGGTTTCAGGCCGGTTAGTTTCCTTCTGGAGGCCATGGATGCGGATGCGGAGTGACCGCCCTGCTTTTGGGACGGCGGAGCGGTGGAAATACATCCGGGCGGGAGGACTGCCGGCAAATGTGCGCGAAAATGAAAAATTCCTTTTGTTCCCGGCAGTTATGTGATAAAATAAGTGCAAAAACAGGAGGTAAGGCACTATGAGCGATAAGCGAAAATATCAGTTGGACACAGACGAGAACCGTGCCTTTCTGAAAGAAGCGAGAGAAACGCTTCTTCGTTTTGGAAAGCGTTTCCCGTCTCCGGGCGGTTCTTCCTACTATCTGGGGGATGACGGGACACCCTGGACGGAGCGACCCCGGGAGACCTGGATCACGTCGCGGATGGTTCATGTCTACAGCATCGGGCAGATGCTGGGCTACGAGGGCTGCAGCGAGCTGGCGGACGCCGGGTTAAAAGGGCTTGCGGGAGAATTGCACGATGACGCGAATGGCGGCTGGTACGCCGGGCTGAAAGCGGACGGGAATATTCTTCCGACGAAACAGTGCTATGCCCACGCCTTCGTGATTCTGGCGGTGTCTTCCGCGCTGCTGGCGGGAAGGCCCGGCGCAGAGGAACTGTTCCGGGACGCCTGCCGTCTGTACGACGAGAAGTTCTGGAATGAGGAAGAAGGACTGTCCTGCGACACCTGGAATACCGAATTTACGGAATTGGACGATTACCGCGGACTGAACGCGAATATGCACACCGTGGAGGCGTTTTTGGCGGTGGCGGACGCGGTTGGCGATGAAAAATATCGTATCCGCGCAGGCAGGATCATCCGGCATGTGGCAGGCTGGGCGAAGGAAAATCACTGGCGGCTGCCGGAGCATTTTTCCAGCGAATGGAAAGCAAATCTGGAATGCAACCGGGAGAAGCCGGACGACCCGTTTAAACCATACGGCGCGACGCCGGGGCATGGAATTGAATGGTCCAGGTTGATCGTTCAGTGGGCGGCATCCACGTATGACCGCGGATCGGAAGAATTTAAGAGCTATCTGGAGATTGCGAAAAATCTGTATCGCCAGGCGGTCTCGGATGCCTGGAACTGTGACGGAGCGCCGGGGATCGTTTATACCACGGACTGGAACGGAAAGCCGGTCGTGCATGACCGGATGCACTGGACGTTGGCGGAGGCG
Source organism: uncultured Lachnospiraceae bacterium (assembly GCA_947626915.1). Lineage (GTDB taxonomy): Bacteria > Bacillota > Clostridia > Lachnospirales > Lachnospiraceae > UBA3402. Next base: position 5,448 of record CANQUA010000061.1, on the reverse strand, counting down.
ATCAATACTTCCGCAGTGCTGCTGCGCGTTACCGGGGCGGAGGAGTACGCCCGGGATTATGCCGCGTTCATGGAATATCTGGATACGGTGGTAATGGATCATGTCAACGGTTCCTGGTTCCATCAGCTGAATGAAAAGAACGAGCTCATGGGCACGGTATGGCCGGGCAAATCGGATCTGTATCATGCGTTCCAGGCGACGCTGATCCCGTATAACGGGCAGATCGGCTGCTCCATTGCGGCGGCAGTAAAGCAGGGAGGATCCTTTTGATAAAACCTGAACCGGAATGCGGGGTCTGGATGGAAAATGGACTGCCGGAGTAAAAGCAGAAAAAGAAAGGGCGAATAGGGTGCTCTCGGAAAAGTACCTTATTCGCTCTTTTGACGTTATATATTCCTGCAGGAAGACGCAGGAGACTGTGGGCAGATAAAGGGACGCGTGTACCGCTGCTGTATTTGGTATGGCTTTTTGGCGCGAAAGTGGTTTTCGGTTTTTGAAACTGCGCACAGGAGCCGCGGGTAAGGGGCGGGGTATACGGTTAAGCTGCGGGACTTAGGATGGGGGTTCGGGAATCGTGGCTAAGCGGCCGGTTCCATGGCGAACCAGCTGCCTCGTGGCCGAGGCAAGCATTTTCACGGATTTATAATGTTACGATCCTGTCGGCCTTTCGGATCAGCGCCTCGTCATGGGAGATGAAGATCACCGTTTCCGGGCAGGTCTCGATGAAGCGCCCGATCCACGCGGAGGTGGCGGCGTCCAGGTTGTTGCTCGGCTCGTCGAAGAGCAGCAGGCCGCAGCCTTTCAGCAGGGCGCGCGCGATGGAGATGCGCTGTTTCTCCCCGCCGGACAGGGAATGGTCCTGGAACGATAATTTCCGTTCCGCCAGATAGCGGATGCCCAGACGGTCCATGATCGCGTAAACGTCGTCCCGGCTGGCGGAGAGGCGGCCCATCTGTACGTTTTCGGCCACATCGCCCTCGAAAAGCCAGGGGTCCTGCTGAACCAGGGCGAAACAGTCGCGCCAGGAATCGGGGTTCAAACTCTTCAGCTCTTTTCCGGCGATCCGGACGCTGCCGCCGTAGCCGCGGTACAGGCCGCAGAGGATCCGGAGCAGGGTCGATTTTCCGCTGCCGTTCGGGCCGGTGACGGCGATTTTTTCTCCTTTTTGCACGGAGAACGACAGGCCGTTCAGGACCGGCTGACCGTCGTATCGGAACGAAAGGTTGTCGATCCGGAGCAGATCCCGCGACGGGACCGGGGAGCAGGTTTCCGCTGGGGAGCAGGCTTTCGCTGGGGAGCAGGTTTCCGTTTGGGAGCAGGCTTTTGTCGGGGAGTAGGTTTCCGCTGGGGAGCAGGTTTCCGTCTGTGCACAGGCTTTTGTCGGGGAGCAGGTTTCCGCCGGGGAGCAGGTTTCCGCCGGGGAGCAGGTTTCCGCCGGGGAGCTGGTCTCCGCCGGTGCACAGGCTCCCGCCACGTCACGGTTTCCCGCGGCAAGGCCGTTCGGTTCGCCGGATCGACCTCTTTCTGCGCCCGCGGATGGCTCCGTGGAGAATGCTTCCGCCGGTACCGTTTCTCCGGACAGGTCCTCTTCGCCCTCGTAGAGGAACCGCACACGGCTGATGTCGTCGCGGAATACAGGAATGGTGCGGATGACGTTTCCGGATATTTCCATCAGCTGGTTATATGCGGCGAAATACCCCACCATTGCGGCTACGTTTCCGGCCGTGATGCTGCCGCGGCTGACCATCAGAGCGCCGGTGAACAGGATCAGAAGGATGCAGAAGGTGTTGAGCCAGGCGAGAAGGTTGTCCGCAACGGTATTGTAACGGCTGCTTTTGCGTACTACTTTTTCGTAATACGTCTGGTAAAGGCGGTCCAGCCGCGCAAGCATGGCGCTCTTCAGTCCATAGAGGATTACGGTGTGCGGCTGGGTGGTGATCTCCGTTTCATAAGAACGAAGCGTGGTGCGGTATTCTTTCTCCTGCAGTTTGAAGCGGGCCTGTGTTTTCCGGGCAAGCACGGGAACCGTGAGCTTGAGGGCGGAAATAGCCAGGATAATCGCCGTAAAGGAGACGCTGATCCGCAGGGAACTGTAAAGCAGATAGGCCAGCGTAACGGTCGTCTGAATGATCCCGCCGAGGATAATTTCCCAGTCGCACCGCAGTTCGATGGGGTCGTCCTCGATCCGGGCGTTGGCTTCTCCCGCGTCGATGCTCATGGCGGACGCGTAAGTTTTGTCCAGGAAGCGCCGCAGGATCTGCCGGTCATGGCGCAGAGAGCAGACCGTCATTGTAATATCGCCGCAAGCGTTGGAGAGCAGCGGTTCGATAAATATATTTGCCAGCAGGCAGAGGAGAAGCGTCCGGAAATCCGCCAGGCCGCTCTGCAGGTCCAGACGGAAGACCGCGTCGGCGAAACGTCCGAGCGTACCTGCCGTATACACGGTGATGAGGGAACTGATCAGAGAGCCGGAGGTATAAAAGATCAAAGCGGGAAACACGAACCTGCGGCAGTCCCTCAGAATTTGTTTTTCAATTTTGTCCGGCTTATGCAAGGCGAATTCCTCCATTCTCAATTCGATAGGTATGGCCGCTTACAGCGTCAAAAATAGGGTCATGGGAAATGATAAGCGTCGGGTTGGCGCGCTTTTTAAGTGCCCGGATCAGTACGGTCTTGCTGTGTTCGTCCAGGGAATTGGTCGGCTCGTCTAAGAGCAGAAGCAGCGGATCGAGAGCCAGCGCCAGCGCCAGAAAAACTTTTTTGCGTTCCCCGCCGGACAGCTCGCTGATTTTCGTGCCGCAAAGCTGCGTCTGGTCCAATTCAAAATCCGCGGCCGCCGCCTGAACGCGCGGCAGGTCGAGGCCGGCTATCATGCCGTAAAATTCCTGGGGCGTGAACTCGAATTCGGCGTCCTCCTGGGGCAGGTAGAAAACCCTGCGCGGAAAATCCTTTTCCGAAAACCGGCCCGGGTCGGCTCCGGCTGTGAGGATCTGCGGGCGGTTGGAGGGCCCGGGGCCTTGTTTGCCCGCGTGCTGAGCCTGATCCGCGGAAGCCGCTTCGCGTTCGCCCGTGCGCTGCGTGTGTTCTGAAGAATTCGTTGTTCGTCTATCCGCATGCTGGGCCTGATCCGCGGAAGCCGCTTCGCATTCGCCCGTGCGCTGCATGTGTTCTGAAGAATTTGTTGTTCGTCTATCCGCGTGCTGGCCCTGATCTGCGGAAGCCGCTTCGCGCTCATCCGTGCGCTGCGTCCGCCCTGCGGGATTTGCCGCCCGCCTGTCCGCGCTTGGTTCCTGTCCTGCAGCCCACGCTCCCCGCTCTGCCGGGATCAGCCCAACGATCAATTTGAAAAGCGTCGATTTCCCGGCGCCGTTGTCGCCTTTGATGAGGCAGATCCCGTGAGCGGGGAAGCGGACCGTCATGTCGCGGAAGATTTCCCTGCCGTCAAAAGAGACGGAGATGCCGGAGAGGGAGACGGACGCGGCCCCGGTCTGCGGCCCCTGCGGGAGCCGGTCCGTTTCTGCCGGAGTTTCCGTTGCCGTGTCTTCTCGTTCCGCCGGGCCGTACCATTCCGCCAGGCGCTTCTCCGCCTGGCGAACGACCGCGAACCGGGTGATCGAAGAAAACGCCGTATTCACCGCGGCGAAGAAACTGCCCGACAGCGCGATGGCCTTGACGCCGGTATCGAGCGTGATGGCGCCGTACAGGATCAGAAGACCGGCCATGGCGTAAGTGCCGTATTTCAGTATGGCGGCCAGGAAATTGTCGAGATAATCTTCCGTCTGCCCGGCCAGGATCGACCGGTTGACGGTGCGCACATATTCTTTGTGGATGCGGGCCAGCTTTTCCGTGTACCAGTTTTTCAGCTTATACAGCTTCAGCACAGTGAAGCCATGATGGGCTTCTATGATAAAATTGGTGCAGACAGCCTCGATCTTCCGCATGTCCGTATAGTTCTGTTCGAGGAATTTCTTTACAATGAGCGGCGGAACGATCTGCAGCAGCGCAAATACGCTCAGCGAAACCGCCATGGGCAGGCTCAGTCTTGCGATGAAAATAAAATAAGCGGTGATGCTGACGAGGCTGGCGGCCAGTCCCGGCAGGTCGGAGACGAGCTTGCCCGTGGCGGCGTTGAAATCGTCGTTCAGCCGTTCCTTGGATTGGCCGCTGTCGGAGGAATAGAGCGTGGGCAGCGGGTTGGAGAGAAACCGGCCGTACAAGTCCATTTTACAGCGCTGGAGCGCCCGGGACTTCGTCCGCTCCAGCCAGACCCGGTAAGCGCTTTCGCACGATTTGAAGCCGACCAGAAGAACGGCCAGCCGCAGTCCGGCGGCCAGTACCCGGGCCGTTTGTCCGCCGGTCGCGGCGTTCACGATTTCGGACATCCAGGCCGCAGTGAGCAGATTGATCGGAATATTTGCGAGCTGGAGCAGCCAGACAGCGGCGGCTGTGTATTTTAAGTGACGTTCAAAGGCCCTGAAACGGGGGCCTGCATGTTGTGATCTCATAATGTGTCCTCCCTGAAAACAGTTTGCGCGCCGCGGGCGCGGGCCGCGCACGGATTCCCCGGATATCCGGCAACATATTTATCATAAAAGATACGCAGCGGGGAGGCAAGCGGGAGTTCATTTTAAAATAAAGTCCCCTTTCCTACTGTTTTAAGAAGAGTGAAAATATTTGCAGCTGCCGTGGCACGATCACGACTATTTTCACACGCTCTGAAATGTGGGTTTCCGGCATAAAAGCCGTATCATAATGAATTCGGACACATTCAGTCTCTCAGATAGAAAACCCGCCGGGCCAGGACGCCGCGGCGGGTTTTGGTTATTTTGAAATGATTTTTCGGATCGTGCATTCGGACAGGCCGAACCGTTCGGCCAGTTCTTCTATGGAAACGTTTTCCGCGTAAGCGTCCCGGATCCGGCGGTTGCGCAGGGCGTAGTAATCTTTCGCGCCGCTCTTGCAGCCCCATCCGGTTTTCTCGTCCGCTTTGGGAATATAGAGAAGTCCTCCCTGAAAATAATCCTGAAGACTCCGAAGCACTTCTTCGGGCAATACGACTGCCGCATTCTGATATTTCATCCCGTCCTCCTTAATGATTGAATCGAAACAGCTTCATCATTAAGAGCAGAATCAGCAGTGCATATAAAATTAATTACCCATGCAAAATCTTATATGCCTGCTTATTCTGCATGGTCGGCCGACTCAAACACCCACTTTATTCTGCGCATGGTTCTCCTTTCCTGCCGCGTTCGCCGCCGCAATTAATGGTTATATGTGAGAAGTTATCGTAGACGCTTCCGCATCTGATATGGGCATTATATTAAAAATGAAGCCCTTTGTCAATGGCACGGGCATTCACAAGTAATTTACATAGGGCAATCGCAAAGTCCTCACGCCAAGAATCATTCTCTTGGAGCCAGGTCCCCAAAGAGCAGCCGCTCGATTCTC